>CACXGR010000188.1 GCA_902767235.1 uncultured Lachnospiraceae bacterium
CTCATCAAAAGGATCTCTCCAGAAGTTGTTGTTTCTTGTAAAGATTGCAGGTGTAAACATATTCAATACCTCCTTTATATTATCAGGTTATTATACTTTTTCAGAGGACAGGCTTATTGGATTTTGGCTGTTGCCTTTGTTCTCTTTCTTATATATGTTATACTATATATATAACAAATAGTCAATATGTTTATTAAAAAAATTTGAGGATCCGCATACAAGATGCAGATCCTCATATGATCTCAACTGTTCTGTTTGTATTGCCGGGTCCGTCACCAGACTTCCAGCCTCTGATCCGGAGCAAGATACATACCGTCTCCCTTTCGAATCCCGTATGTGTCATAGAATTCCCGGAACTGCTGCACGACGGCGTTGACCCTGAGATAGGCAAGAGGATGCGTGTCCTGCAGCAGCGTGTAGTATTCGCTCTGGGCAGTCGTGATGGTCCTCCAGCTCTCCGAAAAATTCCTGAAGAACTTGTCATAGTCAAAAGAGCTGTCTTTCCCGGCGATCCGAAGCAGTATTTTGACGGCCACCAGGTCTGCGATTGCCTCGCCCTCGATCTGAGAGCCGACGCAGTTCACGTCCTGGAAGGGCTCGATCTCGTCATAGTAGGCAGCCAGCTTGTCCGCTCTGGCTGCAAATGCTTTCTGGTCTTCCTCCGTCCACCAGTTCCTGAGATTTCCTTTTTCGTCGAACTGGCTTCCCGTCGTGTCGAAAGCATGGGAGATCTCATGTGCGATCGTATCGCCTACATTGGCAAAAAGCTCCTCCTTTGACATATTCGGGTTGTAGAGGTCTCCGCCGAGAATGCCGCCGCACAGCGTGATGCAGTTCTGGGACGGGTCATAGAAGGCATTAACCTGCTGGATCTTGGATGTCCAGTAAGTGCGGTCCACCTTCTGATTGACTTTGTCACGAAGCTGGCTGATCCAGAATGCCCCCGCCTCGTCCTGCGCTTTGATCAGATTTCCGCCCTCATCGCCGCCGGTGATGTTCAGGGCGCTGTCATCCTCCCACTTGTCCGGTTTGGCAATCCGCAGCTGCATCTGATCGAGCTTCTTAATGGCCTCGGCGCGTGTTTCCTCCGACAGGAAATCCTCCTCCGCCAGCATGACGCGGTACTCATCCAGGATCTCTTTGGTGATCGCCAAGACTTCCTGCTGCGTCTCATCCGTCACATACTTGTCGGCATAGAGTCTTCCCAGCTGGGAAGGAATGAAGCTGTTGACGGCATCAGCCGCTGCCTTCTCGTCCGACTTTGTACCGACGGCTCCGCTGATCCCGTTGATCACCTCATAATATGTGTCGTAGCATTCGCGGTCCAACAGAGTCGCATAGTCCTGCGCGGTGTAGCAGATCAGGTAGTCCTTGAGGTTCTCCACATTTGTCTCGTCGTAGAGGACATCCATGGCTTCCAGCCATTCCGGCTCTGTCAGGATATAGGTGTCAGAACCGTCTGCTCCATAGGCCGCAAGCATTGCCCGGACCGGGAAGTCACCCGCCTCCGCCTCGAGTTCAGACATGGTCCGCGGGTTGTTCTGTTTGACCACCGCGTCTCTTGCGCTCTGCTCCTCCGTCGTCATTATGTATTTCGAGATGTCTTTTTCAAAGGCAAAACATCCCTTCAGGATCTCCGTTGCCTCGTCGTCCGTATAGCCCATCTCCACAAGGATATGACGGATCACGGTATCGTAATATGGCTCCGCCATGGCGTCGCTCTCTTCCATCATCTCATAATACATGGAGTCCCCGAAGATCAGGTCCACCGGCATGACATATACGGTATAGTAATCTGCATTGTTCCAGTTTATGCCTGCGTCGCACTGCAGGAGCTCGGTGGCGGAGATCGCCGTGCGGGGCATACTCAGGTATTCCGTGAGCTCATCAAGTGTATCCACTTCCATGAGTGGTGTGAGAAGTTCCTTCAGATGCTCCGTGCCCAGCTCGTTCCGGGCGTCCCAGTCCATCCACATCTTATAGTACTTTTGAACCAGTTCCTGATCATGGATCAGGGCCGGATCCGACTCCTTTTCAGGATTCCTCAGAATATCGGAGATCTGCCCATCCACTTCCATGGATCTGGCTGAGATGGGATCATAACTGGCATAGCCGGACGGAAGCTCCGTGTTCATGATCCAGTCCCGGTTCACATAAAGGTGAAAGTCGTCCTCCAGTCTGACTTCTTCTCCTGCTGTGCTCTGGACAAAAGCTTGAACATCCGAGTTGATCCACGCGGCATAATCCATGCCCTGCAGGCCGCTGCCGGGCTTTTCCCCCGATGCACCGTCATCGTGCGGACCGACCTCTTCTCCATCACTCTCATTGTCATCCGCCGGGGTGCCTTCATCTGCGGCCGCCGGCTCCTCTTCTGCGGAAGATACAGCTGTTCCGGCCGTCTCCCCGGTGCCGCCCGCTGCCGGCTGATCGGTCTTTCTGCATCCCGCCGCCGATGCCAGTACAGCGATCATGATGATCACGGATGTTATTTTCTTAATCCATCTATTCATATGTATTCTCACCTAATATGATCCGTCAGGCTGTCAGAGCATCGCTCTTGCCGGTATAAAGCTGGTAATACCTGCCCTTCTGTGCGATGAGTTCATCGTGGTTTCCGCGCTCCACGATGCGGCCCTGTTCCAATACCAGGATCATGTCGCTGTTTTTGATCGTTGAGAGCCTGTGGGCAATGACAAACGTCGTTCTTCCCTTCATCAGTTTGTCCATTCCGTCCTGAACGATCTTCTCTGTTCTTGTATCTATAGAGCTTGTAGCTTCATCCAGGATCAGAACCGGCGGATCGGCGATGGCGGCTCTGGCGATCGCCAGGAGCTGTCTCTGTCCCTGGGAGAGATTGGCTCCGTCTCCCTTGAGCATCGTGTCGTATCCCTGGGGAAGCCTTCTGATAAAGCTGTCCGCGTTTGCAAGTTTAGCCGCTGCCACGATCTCTTCCTCTGTGGCGTCAAGCTTTCCGTACCTGATATTCTCCCGGACCGTCCCTGTAAATAGGTGCGTATCCTGCAGCACGATGCCCAGTGACCGCCGCAGATCCGCTTTTTTGATCTTATTGACATTGATATTGTCATAGCGGATCTTTCCGTCCTGGATATCATAGAAACGATTGATCAGGTTTGTGATCGTCGTCTTCCCGGCACCAGTGGATCCCACCAGCGCCACTTTCTCGCCGGGCCTGGCGTGGATCACGATGTCGTGGAGCACCATTTTGTCATCCCGGTAGCCGAAGTCCACATTGTTGAAGGTGACATCTCCTTCCAGTTTCTGATAGGTAGTGCTGTGGTCGGACTGCTTGTGGTAATGCTTCCAGGCCCAGTTTCCTGTGTGCTTCTCCGTCTCTACGATATTGCCGTCCTCGTCGTACTCGCAGTTCACGAGCATGACATAGCCTTCGTCTGTCTCCGGCTCTTCATCGAGAAGCTTAAAGATCCTCTCCGCGCCGGCCAGCGCCATGATAATGCTGTTGAACTGCATACTGACCTGGTTGATCGGCATACTGAAGCTCTTATTGAAAGTGAGAAAGCTCGCCAGCCCTCCCACCGTGAACCCCGCAAAGGAGTTGAGCGCAAGGATCGATCCCACTAGTGCAACGACAACATAATTGGCATTTCCCATCTGCGCATTGACCGGACCGATCATGTTTGCAAAAGCATTTGCCTTAAATGCGCTCTGGTAAAGCTCCTCATTGAGCTCGTCAAAGGTCTTTACAGACTCCTCCTCATGACAGAATACTTTGACCACCTTCTGCCCCGTCATCGTCTCCTCGATAAAGCCGTTCAATTTGCCCAGGTTTTTCTGCTGTGCTATGAAGTTCTTTCCCGAATTCTTCGTCACCTGCATGCTCAGAAGGAGCATGAGCGCCACCATGGCCAGTGTCACAAAGGTCAGAGGAACATTCAGCACCAGCATCATGGCCAGTATGCTCACAATTGTGATGGCGCTGTTGAACAGCTGCGGAATACTCTGGCTCACCATCTGCCGCAGCGTGTCAATGTCATTCGTATAGACGGACATGATATCGCCGTGGGCATGGGTGTCAAAATATTTGATCGGAAGGTTCTCCATGTGGTCAAAGAGTTCTTCCCTCAAGTGTTTGAGCGTGCCCTGGTTGACATGTACCATGATCACCTGCTGCAAAAAGGCCGCGCCGATCCCGATCCCGTAAAACATGGCGACTCTGAGCATCGCCCCCAGAAGAGGACCGTAATCCGGATCTGCCTGACCGATCATCGGCGTTATATAATTGTCGATCAGCGTCCTTGTGAACATCGTTCCCTGGATATTCGCCAGAACGGAGAGGATGATGCAGATAAAGACCGTGACCATATGGGGTCCGTAATACTTGAAAACGTATCCCATGATCCTCTTAAACAGGCGTCCCGGATTCTCAACTTTCGGGCGCGGCCTGCCGGCCATCCGCCTGCCGCCGCCTCCCTTGATCTCTTTTGTTCTTTCTTCAGCCATCGTCTTGACCTCCGGAATATCTTTTACTCTTTTTTGTCAAAATCCGCGTCGCCGGCAGCGCCGACCTGGGATTCATATACTTCGCGATAGATATTATTACCTGCGACCAGCTCGTCATGCGTCCCGACGCCGTCGATCCTGCCGTCATTCATGACGATGATCCTGTCGCAGTCCTTCACACTTGAAATGCGCTGTGCGATGATCAGTTTGGTCGTACCGGGGATCTCCTCCCGGAAAGCCTTTCTGATCTTTGCATCCGTGGCTGTGTCCACGGCGCTGGTGCTGTCATCCAGGATCAGGATCTTCGGCTTTTTTAAGAGCGCCCTGGCTATGCACAGACGCTGTTTCTGTCCGCCCGAGACATTGGTCCCGCCCTGTTCGATCCAGGTGTTGTATCCTTCGGGCATCTTCTCGATAAATTCATCCGCGCAGGCCATACGGCACACTCTTTTGCATTCCTCTTCTGTGGCGTTCTTGTCGCCCCACCTCAGGTTATCGAGGATGGTGCCGCTGAAGAGCACATTCTTCTGCAGGACGACGGAGACCTGGTTTCGCAGTGTCTCAATATCATACTGCCGCACATCAATGCCGCCCACTTTTACAGATCCCTGCGTCACGTCGTAGAGACGGCTGATCAGATTGACCAGCGAGGATTTGGCGCTGCCTGTTCCGCCGATGATGCCGATGCTCTCACCGGAAGCGATTCTCAAATTGATGTCTTTGAGGACCGGTTCGGATGCGCCGGGCCGGTATGAGAAATCCACATCTTCAAATACAATGCTCCCGTCCGGCACTTCCATGACGGGGTCTTCGGGATTCTTCAGATCACTTTTTTCGTTGATCACCTCGACGATTCTCTTAGCACTGGCCTGGGACATTGTGATCATCACAAATACCACCGACAGCATCATGAGGCTCATCAGTATATTCATGCAGTAGGCCAGCATACTCATGAGCTGTCCTGTGCCTAGTTCTCCGGCAACGATATAGTGGGCGCCGAACCAGCTGATCACGAGAATACAGCTGTAGATGACCGTCATCATGATCGGCGAGACGCCGGCAATGTTCATTTCCGCTTTGAGGAACATGCGGTATATATTGTCGGCCGCTTTATGAAAGCGCTCCTTTTCGTAGTCTTCTCTTACATAGGCCTTCACCACGCGGATCGCCGTCACATTTTCCTGTACACTGTTGTTGAGGTCGTCATACCTGCGGAAGACCTGCTGGAAATACCGGGTTGCCCGCCGCATCAGCAGAAACATGATCACGGAAAGAATGATCACGGCGACCAGATATACCCTGGCCAGCTTCGGGCTGATCAAAAAAGACATGACCATGGCGATGATCATGGAAGAGGGTGCCCGCATCGCCATTCTCAGGATCATCTGATAGGCGTTCTGGATATTGGTCACATCGGTGGTCAGCCTCGTGACCAGACTGGAGGTGGAAAATTTGTCTATGCTGGAAAAAGAAAAGCTCTGAATATTGTCGTGCATCGCTTTTCGAAGATTCCTTGCAAATCCTGCCGACGCCTTCGCGCCGAACACGCCGCCCAGTATGCCGAATATCAGGCCTGCCACTGCCACCGCCAGCATGACCAGTCCGGTGCGCACGATATAGTCCATATCAGATCCGCCGATCCCTATATCGACGATCCTTCCCATGAGTACAGGGATGATCATCTCGCAGATTACTTCAAAGATCATACACAGCGGTGTAAGGATCGAGACCGTTTTAAACTCTTTGACCTGTGAAATAAGCGTCTTTAACATACATAACCTCTCACATTAAACTCATCGCTCTTCCGGCGGTCCGTAAACGACCGGATTATAGTTGTGCTCCTCAACAAAAATATCAATCTCCGTGATGCCCTCGGCAGATATCTCCGATACACTTGTGGCAGCACTTTCTGTGCTTTGGCTGCCGGCTCCCTGCGCCGTGTCCTCGGAGGTCCCTTCCGCCGTGTCCTCGGAGGTCCCTTCCGCCGTGCTCTCGATCTGTGTCCCGGCTTTGTCGGCCTGCGTGCCGCTGCTGCAGGATCCCAGTGTCACCGCAGCCGCCATGGCGGCTGCTCCGACCGCTATTCTTCTCTTCATCTTCATGGAGCGCTCCCCCCGTAAAACCGGTCCCGTTATACCGCTGCCTGTCTGATCTCTGCCGCCTGCATTACCATTCGATCTGTTCCACCGGCACCGGATCCGGATTGATCTCAATCCCGTCAACCCTGCCATTTCGGATATGGATCACTTTGTCTGCCATAGGCGTGAGCGCAAGGTTGTGCGTGATCACGATCACCGTCATCCTGCGTTCCCTGCATGTCTTCTGCAGAAGCGCCAGGATCTGTTTGCCGGTCACGTAGTCCAGCGCGCCCGTCGGTTCATCGCACAAAAGGAGCTTGGGATTTTTGGCAAGTGCGCGTGCTATGGCCACTCTCTGCTGCTCACCGCCGGACAACTGGGAAGGGAAATTGTTCATCCTCTCGGTGAGGCCGACTTCTCTCATCGTCTCTTCCGCATCCAGCGGATTTTGACAGATCTGGGACGCGAGCTCCACATTCTCCAGCGCTGTGAGGTTCTGCACCAGATTGTAGAACTGAAAGACAAATCCGATATCGTATCTCCTGTATTCCGTGAGTTGTCTGGGGCCGGCGGCACTGACCTCTCTGTCATCTACGACGATCCGCCCGGATGTGCAGCTGTCCATTCCGCCCAGCATATTCAGGATCGTGGTCTTCCCCGCACCGCTCGGGCCTACGATCACCGTAAATTCGCCCTTGTCCACCGTGAAGTCTGCGCCGTCCACGGCTCTGATCTCCACTTCACCCATGTGATATACCTTGACGACATTTTCAAAAGCAATGAGCGGTTTATTCATCCAGTTCCCTTCTCCCGTTGAGATCTCAGCCGTAGAATATCATACATGATTATAGCAGAATCAGAATGTAAAATTCCACGTATAAAGAAAGGAATAACAAAAACGCTTTGAGATTTGTCCCAAAGCGTTTTTTTTACATATCCAGATCCTTCTGCAGGCTCTGTTCCGGTCAGCTCTCTGCTCACGGATTTGCGGGCACTGCTTCGCCGCCCTCTCCGGATCCGCCTTCGCTTCCTCCTCCGGACTCGCTTCCGCCTCCGGACTCGCTTCCACCGCCGGACTCGCTTCCGCCTCCGGACTCGCTTCCACCGCCGGACTCGCTTCCGCCTCCGGACTCACTGCCGCCGGACTCGCCTCCGCCGCCGGACTCGCTTCCGCCTCCGGACTCACTGCCGCCGCCGGACTCACTGCCGCCGCCGGACTCACTGCCGCCGGACTCGCTTCCGCCTCCGGATTCACTGCCGCCGCCGCTGCTTCCGCCTCCGGTATCGCTTCCGCCGCCGCTGCTGCTTCCACCTCCGGTATCGCTTCCGCCGCCGCTGCTGCTTCCGCCTCCGGTATCGCTTCCGCCGCCCTGATCTTCATCCGGATGTGTCACTATTGTTTCGTTTCCGCCGGTATCTTCTTCCTCCACGGCCGGCGTTTTATCCTTCTCTGCTTTGTCGTTCTTTTTCTTCTCTTCTTTTTCTTCCTTCTTATCCGACGAATCATCATCATCATCATCATACCAGTCATCATCGTCGTCATAATCCTGGTCTTTGAGCGCCCGCTTTTCCTTCGCGCGGTCGTAGTCCTTAAACTCAACCGGTTCCAGATCCTCATGAATGGCATTCATGAAGTTTTTCCAGATCCTCCCGGGCCATGCGGCGCCCTGAAGATTTCTCACGCTCTCCGGCGTATCACATCCTACCCAGACTGCGGTCGTATAGTAATGGGTAAATCCGCAGAACCATCCGTCTTTGGCTTCATCCGTCGTACCGGTCTTGCCGGCGCAGGGCATGCCGTTGTTGAGTCTGAGACCTCTGCCGGTGCCCCATCCTTCTTCCATTACGCCCTGCAGTACACTGACCATTTCTCTGGCTGCATTCTGGTCATAGATCTTGGAGCTTCTGGAATCATAGGTATAGATCTCTTCATCCTTGTAATCCACGATCCTGGCGATGCAGGATGGCGTACGGTATTTTCCGTCATTTTCCAGCGTGCTGTATCCGGCCGCCATTTCCACCGTCTCCACGCCATAGGTGAAGCCGCCCAGCGCCGTAGCGAGCACTTCATCCGAATCTACGATCTTGGAAAAATGCATAGCTTTGAGCTTGGAAAGGCCGAACTTAGGGGTAATGTCCTCATAGATCTGCCACGCCACTGTATTCAGAGATCTCTGCACCGCTTCCTTGAGCTCGAGTTCTCCCATGTAGGAGTTGTCGAAGTTCTTGGGACCGTCTTCGATCTCCTGATCGTCTACGATCGTTCCCGGATAATACCCTTTTTCAAAGGAAGGCGCATATACGACCAGCGGCTTGATCGAACTGCCGGGCTGTCTGTGGCTCTGGAAAGCGCGGTTCAGCGTCAGGCCCGCGTCGATATCCTGGGATCTTCCGCCGACCATTGCGATGACCTGGCCTGTTTCGTTGTCGATACAGACCGCCGAGCCCTGCATTTTATACTTGCCGTCATCCGCCGTATCGGTGAATTCCGATAGTTCCTCATCGACGTAATACTGCAACTCTTCCTGCTTATCCATATCAAAGGTCGTGTAGATCTTGTAGCCGCCCTTGTAAAGCTTGGCGAGGCAGGCATCGTACAGTTCATTATATACTTTCTCATAAGCTTCCCGCTCTTCGTCGCTGGCAAAATCATATCGGAATGTAAAATCCGGATCTTCGATCTGCATGAGGACTTCCGTAGCACACTTATAAGTATAGGTGAGAATATAGGTATTCTCGTTGAGCGCCGATCTGGTATTGCCGGACAGATCAAGCACGATCTGCTGGTTCACGGCATCGTCATGCTCCTGCTGTGTGATCACGCCGTCTTCCAGCATGTTTCTGAGGATCAGGTCTCTTCTCTCGATCGTGTGCTCAGGGTAGACCAGCGGGTCATAGTAAGTGGGACTGTTGGGGATCGCACACAGATAAGCGACCTGAGACAGATTCAGCTGATCAGGCGTTTTGTTAAAATATCCCTCACACGCGGAAGCGATCCCGTAGTAACCGTTCATGAAATAGATATTGTTCAAATAGAATTCCATGATCTGGTTCTTGGTATACTTCTTCTCAAGATCCCAGGCAATAAAGATCTCTTCCACCTTGCGCTCCCAGGTTCTCCCGTTGTTCAGGAAGATACCTCTGGCGAGCTGCATGGTGATCGTACTTCCGCCCTGCGTGATCTCGCGCTTGGTCAGCGTTGATTTTACGGCGCGTGCGATCGCCTTGTAGTCCACGCCGCCGTGTTTGTAGAAATTCTTGTCCTCGATGCTGATCATCGCTTTCTGGAAAACATCGGGTATCTGCTCGATCGTCAGGTAGTTGGAATCCTTTTCAGGCAGCGTCTCCGTGATCAGCGTGCCGTTTGCGGCATAGATCTCGCCTGTCTGCGAAGGCACGAAGGTTTCCTTCGTGGATTCGTTCACCAGCCGGTCCGCCTCATCCTTCATCGCTTTTACTCTTCCGTAGTATCCGCTGAAATAGAATGCGGCCAGCACTGCCAGGATGCCCGTGAGCATGAGCAGCAAAAGCACTTTCAAAAAGATCAGAAACGGATTTCTTTTCTTTTTTGCATTACTTCTTTTTTTAGCCATCGCTTCCTCCGGTCTATATAGAAAATATTACAAAATTATACTATCACTCTTAACTGAATATTCCAACATGAAGCTGAAAGAAGCGGTTTCTTTACGGCTCATTTTTTCTCTTTCTTTTCCGTTTTGGGGATCCTTCCGTACAGCCTGGCCAGCTTATAAATGCTGCCGCTCAGTTCCGGGGAGAGGAAATGCGGCTTCAGCCTCCACTTCCAGTTCTCTCCGAGCGTGCCGGGATGGTTGATCCTGGCTTCTTTTCCTTTCACGAGATAATCCTGCAGCGGTATGATGCACAGGTCCGCTACCGAGCGGTAAGCTTCCCGGATCATATCCCATACGAATGTCCCGTAGTCTGTGTTCTCAGAATGAATATATCTTCTTGCGAGGTCCCTGTCGTGATCGCTGATCTCTTCGATCCAGGCGCGTGTGGTCGTGTTGTCATGCGTGCCGGTATAAACGACGCAGTTGGGAATATGGTTATAAGGAAGATAATAGCTGTACTCCGTCCAGTCAAACGCGTACTGCAGCACTTTCATCCCGGGATATCCGGCGTCCTTAAGAAGTTTCTCCGTCACCGGCGTCAGTGTTCCCAGATCTTCCGCAATGATCGGCACATCGCCCAGCTCCTCCTTCAGTTTTTTGAAGAAATCCATTCCGGGGCCCTTGCAGATCTTTCCCTTCTCCGCCGTCTCATCGCCATAAGGGACTGCGTAATACTCGGCAAATCCGTTGAAGTGGTCGATGCGGAGCACATCGTAGAACTCCATATTCCTGGCGATCCTGTTGACCCACCATGCATACCCGTTCTTTTTGAGCGCCTTCCAGTCATAGAGCGGATTGCCCCAGAGCTGTCCTGTCTTTGAGAAAGCGTCCGGCGCACATCCGGCCACATCGATCGGATCTCCGTTCTTGTCAAAGCGGAAGATCTCCTTGTGCGCCCAGGCTGCCGCACTGTCCATCGCGACGTAGAACGGGATGTCGCCGATGATGCTGATCCCTTTTTCCCGTGCATATTTGTGGAGTTTGTCCCAGTGTCTCTCAAATTCATACTGCTGGAAGAAGTAAAAGCCCATCTCATCGGAGAGTTCTTTCTCCGCCTTGGCGAGAGCCTGCGGGTCACGCATCTTCAGTCCCGTCTCCCAGGTCTGCCAGCTCTTACCCTGCTCCCGCTGCTTGATCGACATGAATAGTGCGTAGTCGCGCAGCCAATAGGACTCTTTTTTCAGAAATGCTCTGTATTCACCTGCCTGGCTTGAAGCGCCGTTCTGTATCCGTCCGCTGATGCTGTCCTTGAATCTGTCATATGCCTTGCGCAGGATCGGGTAGCGATTTTCATACATTGCGCCGTAGTCCACGGACTCCTCATCGGATCCGAACCAGACAGACTCGCATTCCTGCCAGGTCAAAAGACCGTCGCCGATCAGCTGCTCCAGATCGATAAAGTAGGGATTCCCCGCAAAAGAGGAGACCGACTGATAAGGACTGTCGCCGAACCCTGTCTGGCAAAACGGCAGCACCTGCCACATGCTCTGTCCCGACTCCTTGAGAAAATCAATGAAGGCATAGGCTTCTCTGTCAAAACATCCGATCCCGAAACGCGAAGGCAGCGAGAATACGGGCATAAGAATACCGCACTGTCTTTTCATAATGAATGTACCCTTTCTTTATATAGATATATATGAAACCATAAAAAAGACTGTGAAATCTCTTCACAGCCTTTGCGGATTCACATATGCAGTATACTTGTCAAATTGCGTTTCGTCAATCTCAGCCGGGCAAAGTATGCCCTCCTGCAGGTCGTTTCTAAAAGCCCTGTCTGTTTAAGTCTGGTTGATAAAAGCGTGATGATCCAAGAGAGACGGGATATAATACTCCAGCTGATGTCTCCACCAGTGCCAGTCATGACTGACATCATCTCCCCAGTAGGAGGTCACCGCAGAGATTCTTTTTTTTCGCATGATCCTGGCGAGATTTCCCAGTGTTCTCAAGCACTCATCCTCCCATGCGCCCCGGCCGCAGCAGAACACCATGGGATTGTTATTATATTTCCGGATCCAGGGATGGTCTTCCGGCATATTGTTCAGAAAGCACTCCACAGAATTGTTATAGAGCGTGCTGTCCATCCACCCGTGATAATAATAGGAAGAGTCGTAGATCCCCGAAAGTGCCACCAGCCCGCTGAAAAGCTCAGGTCTTCTGAAGTACACGATCGCCGCATGTGTCGCACCCATATCGACCCCCATGACAACAGGATGCTTCTTCGGCTGTATCTTCTCCTGCATAAAGGGGATCACTTCATCGACGAGATACTTGTAATAGCTCTCCTGTCTGGCGCTTCTCCAGGTATTGATCCCGTCTGCACAGTACCAGCTCTCATTATCTACCGTATCAACACAGAAGAGCTGCATCTTCCCGTTCTCGATAAAATGGCTGAGCGTTCTTACGGCTCCGAAGTCCTCATAGTTGGTGCAGGGCGCACATTGTGTGGGAAAGGCCAGGAAGGGGACCCCGCCGTGCCCGTAAGAGACGATCTTCATTTCTTTGTCAAGATTGCTGCTGTCAATTGTGTATTCATGTTTTTCCATTTGCATATCTCCTGAAGAAATGCGTAAGGAGGATCGCCCCTAAGGCAATCCTCCAATCCGTACAGCTGTAATCGTCTGTCCTTCCGAACAGGCCCTCTCCGATCAATAATTCTCGGCGCGAAGCTCAAAGTAAGCCTGCGGATGATCGCATACAGGACATACATCCGGAGCAGCGGGGCCGATCACGATGTGACCGCAGTTGCCGCACTCCCATACGCGGTCTCCGTCCTTGGAGAATACAAGTCCGCCTTCGATGTTCGCGATCAGCTTGCGATATCTCGCCTCGTGCTCTTTCTCGATGGCTGCCACCATCTCAAAGAGGTTGGCGATCTCTGCAAAGCCCTCTTCTCTTGCGGTCTTGGCAAATCCGGGATACATCTCCTGCCACTCGTACTGTTCTCCGTCTGCCGCGATCTCAAGATTGTCCTTGGTGCCGTGCACGCCCTCGAGGATCTTGTACCAGATCTTGGCGTGTTCTTTCTCATTGGCAGCTGTCTCCTCGAAGATCTTGGCGATCTGGACATAGCCGTCCTTTTTCGCCTTGGCTGCAAAATATGTATACTTGTTGCGTGCCTGGGACTCTCCGGAAAAAGCTTCCATCAGATTATCAAATGTCTTTGTTCCGATCAGGTTTTTACCCATGTTTGCATAGATATCTGCCACTGTATTGACCTCCTCTTAATGAAATTACATCTGTTACTGGTAATATTTTACCACAATGCAGGTAAGATCAACACTATTTTTGTGAATTATGCAAATATTTAATATCTTTTTTATTTTTGCTGCCTCCGGCACCGGATCATAAGCCGTCTCTTGCTCCTCTCAGCTCGTCCTCCACAGCCTCGCCAGCAGGCATCCGAGAATGGCGCCGATCATACAGCCCAAAGTGTTGTTGATGATATCGTCGACCTGAAAGTACCCGATGCTCCAGTGAAGCTGGGCGTATTCCGTCGCGCAGCTGCAGAGGAAACCTACTGCCGTGCAGGCTGCCACGCTGTAGCGCATAGGTTTGATCACAAAGGGGAGCAGGTACCCCATCGGGATATAGAGCAGGATGTTCAGGAAGACTTCCTTGGCTGCCGTGTAGTTATTGATGTGGACATGCTCCATCGTACTCGAAACGCCCTGGGGCAGCATGCGCAGCGTATCAAAAAGACTGTAGTCCAGATAGAAAGCCTGCCTGTAGTTTCCGAAAGTGGGGAGCTTCTGCGCGTAGATCACATCCCGCCCCAGTATGGTAAAGCTCAGGTTGCCGAGAATATAGAAGGCAAAGACCGCCAGCGCCATTCCTCTCACCAGCGGTTTGCGGCGAAGTATACACAGGACAGCCGGCAGCATGACGATCATGACAAAGACCAGGATCAGGATCGACTTCTCTTCATCGGTAAACAGTGACGGAAGCCTGTATTTGATCTCCCCGATCCATTCTGTAATTTTGAATATCCATTCAGAAAACATAGTAACCTCCAAGATTGCCTTACAGATATTATTCTTTTCTTCAGGACTTAAGTTTTACATTCAAAGAGCCTGTAAGTCAAATCGACTTACAGGCAAATTATTGACGAATATCTTACTTTTTTCTGACTTTTGATCTAGTCTCTTTTTTGTTCAAAACGCATCCAGATATACAGTGCGCCGAGCGCCGCCAGAAGCAGGATCCCCCAGTTAAGTGTGTTCGAATTGTCTGCTGTTTTGGCGGACATCGTCTTATTGATCGTAATGCTTGTCCGCGCCGGCATCGACCGGGAGACCTTGGATGTGACCACCGTCGACACGATCGAGTTCTTTTTGGCGCTTCCGCCGGCATACACAACGCGCTCGTCGTCCCTGCTTCTTCCTTCAGGGAGCGGTTCATGGATATTGGTGATCGTATATCCGTCCTCGTCACTGCCCGAGATGGATCCCGTATATCCCTCCAGCCTTTCCTCCACTATGGAGTAGGACTGCCTGCTGCTCTTTTTATAGAGCGGCATATCCTCAAAAGTTGCCGACCAGTCGTTGGCTTTCTTCAGGATGGCTGTTTTGCCTGTGTCCACGCCGTTTGCATACAAAGTCACCTGGATGCTGCCCGGCCTGGTGCCGTCCTTGTCATTTTCATCCTTCCACGCGCCCGTCACCTTGATGTCCATGGTGTCAGCGACCTTTACAGGCACAAGGTAACCGCCCGGAGAGACGGAGTCTGAAGAGCCGCTCATTTCAAGCTCTGATTCCTCTTCCACTTTGCGCTCTTCTTCAAACATCTCTTCCCGAGAGATCGCAAAATATCGCCCGTCCCGGCTGATCTTATACCTGCCGCCTTCTTTGACCGCGACGGCAAAGTCCCGGTATCCATCCGGCATATCGAATGTCTGGCCGTGATCGCTGCCGCTTTCCGTGACCGTAACATTTTTGAGACCGGAGAGACTGCCGTCCGAAGCCTTTGCAAAAGTACCTCGCAGAATGCAGGCGTCCTTAAACCCGTCTTCCGTATCAGATCTTCTTCCCGCTTCCTGGAGCAGAATGGCGGTTCCTTCCCCGTCCGCGGCCGCACACAGCGAAGTGACGTTTTCCGAGATCCTGGGCGCTGTCACGGGATAAGCCGTATTGCCGCTTCCTCTTCCGATCCCGTCGGCTTTGCTGCCGCCCTGCACAATGACGGTTCCCTCTTCTATGACGATCGTGCCGCAGGAATCCTGTCCCTTGCTGCTTCCGATCCCGGCGCCGCCTTCTCCTCCGACTGCTTTGAGGACGCCGCTGCCGCTGATCCGAAGGTTGGACGACACGTGGGGAGCAGCGTCACCTCCTGAGAGCATCTGCACTTCCAGACCGGCGTATCCCGGCGCTCCGATGAGTGTGTTGATTTTTTGGGCGCTCTCGTTTTCGGTGCCCAGAACGATCTGTGCATAGATCCCGGGTCTGACTGCTGCAGCCGCACTGCTGCCGGCCTCTATCTGAACGCCGTCAAGAATGACCTCGCTGTCGCCGCAGATCTCGATCCACGCGTCCGTCTTCTCTGTGCCGGCTGCCATCTTTACCGTGACTTTTCCGCCGTAGATCTGCAGCCTTCCTTTTCTGAACGCATAATCATCTTCCGATTCCGCGCTGATCTCAAAAGGACAGGTGTCCTTTTGCCCATCGCTTTCATTTTCAGCAGCTGTCTCTTTCCCCTTATTCTCCGCGGCGCCCGCCGTGCTGCCGGCTGTCATCGCCATAGCAATGATCACTGACAGAGCGATCACGAATCTCCGTATCATATTCATTGTCTTCTCCTCTGATGCCGTAAGCATGGAGCAAAAAATCAAATTCCTTTTCCAAAATATCATACCGATACTATATTTTACTATTTTGTTACGATTTTGTAAATATTATTTCCGTTTTCAAAATTAATTTTAACTATATTTTCACGAATTTTAATAAAAATACCAGTAGAAAAACTCGCGGTATTCAAATATAATTTATAAGGTTAAGTTTAGCAAAAACTAAGAAAGAGAGGACCTATGGCACAACGTACAGATATTCATAAGATTCTGATCATCGGTTCCGGTCCGATTGTGATCGGGCAAGCCTGCGAATTCGACTATTCCGGTACGCAGGCCTGTAAAGCGCTCAGAAGTCTCGGATATGAGATCGTTCTTGTCAATTCGAATCCTGCGACGATCATGACCGATCCTGAGATGGCTGACATCACTTATATCGAACCTCTCAACGTCAGGCGCATGGAGCAGATCATTGCCAAAGAGCGCCCCGACGCACTTCTCCCCAATCTCGGAGGTCAGTCCGGCCTCAATTTGTGCTCAGAGCTTTATAAAGAAGGAATTCTTGATAAATACGACGTAAAGGTCATCGGCGTACAGGTCGATGCGATTGAGCGCGGAGAAGACCGCATTGAATTCAAAGAGACGATGAACAGTCTCGGGATCGAGATGGCGCGCAGCGAAGTCGCTTACTCCATCGAGGAAGCCCTGGCCATTGCCGACCGGCTCGGATATCCCGTTGTGCTCCGCCCCGCCTACACGATGGGCGGCGCCGGCGGCGGACTGGTTTATAATAAGGATGAGCTTCGCACGGTCTGCGCGCGCGGACTTCAGGCAAGTCTGATCCACCAGGTCCTCGTCGAGGAATCCATTCTCGGATGGGAGGAGCTCGAGCTCGAAGTGGTCCGCGACAGAGAGAACAATATGATCACTGTCTGCTTTATTGAGAACGTGGATCCGGTCGGCGTTCACACCGGCGATTCCTTCTGCACAGCTCCCATGCTGACCATCAGCGAGGAGCTGCAGAAAAAGCTGCAGGAACAGTCCTAT
Organism: uncultured Lachnospiraceae bacterium; assembly: GCA_902767235.1. GTDB lineage: Bacteria > Bacillota > Clostridia > Lachnospirales > Lachnospiraceae > CAG-791. Next base: position 17,016 of record CACXGR010000188.1, read on the forward strand.
AAGATCGTCGAGCACATCGGCGTCATCGGCGGCACAAACGTGCAGTTCGCCCACGATCCCAAGAGCGGCCGTGTCGTCGTCATAGAGATCAATCCCAGAACATCGCGCTCTTCCGCTCTTGCCTCCAAAGCGACCGGTTTCCCCATCGCGCTGGTCTCCGCCAAGCTGGCCACCGGCCTCACGCTCAGAGAGATCCCCTGCGGCAAATACGGAACACTCGACAAATATGTTCCCGACGGTGACTATGTAGTCGTTAAATTTGCCCGCTGGGCATTTGAAAAGTTCAAGGGCGTCGACGATCACCTCGGCACGCAGATGCGCGCCGTCGGCGAGGTCATGAGCATCGGCAAGAATTTCAAGGAAGCCTTCCAGAAGGCCATCCGGTCCCTTGAGAAGGACCGCTACGGACTCGGTTTTGTCAAGAATTTCCATGAACTGAGCAAAGAAAAGCTTCTCAAAATGCTGGTCGTTCCCAGCAGCGAGCGCTATTTTGTCATGTATGAGGCGCTCAGAAAGGGCGCTACGGCAGATGAGATCTTTGATCTGACCGGTGTCAAGCACTATTTTGTCAATCAGATGAAAGAGCTGGTAGAGGAGGAAGAAGCACTCCTTCACAGCGAGCTCACAGCACAGTCTCTCACACAGGCCAAGAAAGACGGCTTTTCCGACAAATATCTCAGCGAGATCCTGGGTGTTCCGGAGAGCGAGATCCGCAATAAGCGCGAGGAACTGGGCGTCATTGAGACATGGGATGCCGTGCATGTCAGCGGGACTGAGGACAGCGCGTACTACTACTCCACTTACAATGCGCCGGACAACGATCCGATCCGCACCGAGCGGCCCAAGATCATGATCCTGGGCGGAGGTCCCAACAGGATCGGCCAGGGTATCGAATTCGATTACTGCTGCGTGCATGCGGCCAAGTCCCTGCGCGAGCTCGGATTTGAGACCATCATCGTCAACTGCAACCCCGAGACGGTCTCGACCGATTACGATACATCCGACAAGCTCTATTTTGAGCCGCTCACACTGGAAGATGTTCTCTCCATCTATTACAAAGAGAAACCCGTAGGCGTCATCGCACAGTTCGGCGGCCAGACACCTCTGAATCTCGCAGCCGACCTCAAGGCCAATGGTGTCCGCATCCTCGGCACGCAGCCGGAGGTGATCGATGAGGCAGAGGACCGCGATCAGTTCCGCTCCATGATGGACAAGCTCGGGATCCCGATGCCGGAATCCGGAATGGCGACCACGGTAGAAGAAGCCACACAGATCGCGAACGAGATCGGCTATCCCGTCATGGTCCGTCCTTCCTACGTCCTGGGCGGGCGCGGAATGGAAGTGGTCTATGACGACGACTCCATGAAGGACTACATGCTGGCTGCAGTCGGCGTAACGCCTGACCGCCCGATCCTGATCGACCGCTTCCTCAACCACGCTATGGAGTGCGAGGCAGATGCGATCAGCGACGGCCGCCACGCCTATGTGCCGGCAGTCATGGAGCACATCGAGCTGGCCGGTATTCACTCCGGTGATTCCGCCTGCATCATTCCCTCCAGACACATCCCTCAGGATAATCTGGAGACCATCAAGGAATACACGCGCCGCATTGCGGAGGAAATGAACGTCGTCGGTCTCATGAATATGCAGTATGCGATCGAAAACGGCAAGGTCTATGTTCTGGAAGCCAATCCCAGAGCTTCCCGCACAGTGCCGCTGGTATCCAAGGTATGCGGGATCCGCATGGTCCCTCTTGCCACCGATATCATCACATCCGAGCTGACCGGCCGCAAGTCGCCCGTCGAAGGTCTCGGAGAGCGCACGATCCCTTATTACGGCGTCAAAGAGGCGGTCTTCCCCTTCAATATGTTCCAGGAAGTAGATCCGATCCTCGGACCTGAGATGCGCTCCACAGGAGAAGTGCTCGGTATCGCCGGCAGCACCGGTGAAGCATACTTCAAGGCACAGGAAGGCGCAAATGCCACCCTTCCTACGGAGGGAACCGTACTGATCTCCGTCAACCGCAAGGATAAGCCCGAGGTCGCGGAAGTGGCACGTATCTTCGATGAGTGCGGGTTCAAGATCCTGGCCACCGGCGGCACCTGCGATCTGATCCAGCAGGCGGGGATCAAAGCAGAGCGCGTCAAGAAGCTCTACGAGGGACGTCCCAATATAATCGACCTGATCACAAACGGCAAGATCCAGCTGATCGTCAACTCTCCTGTCGGCAAGGACAGCATCCACGACGACAGCTATCTCAGAAAGAACGCTATCAAGGCCCGCGTTCCCTATATCACCACGATCGACGCGGCCCGCGCGGCAGCGGAAGGCATCCGCTATGTCAAGAAACATGGCGACAGCGAGATCCGTTCGCTGCAGGAGTGGCATTCCATGATCAAGAACTGATCCTTCAGAGTGATCTATTATAAAGAAGTCAGATGCCCGGGCACCTCAAATGTGCCCGGGCATTTTCAGACTGCTGTTCAACATATGTACTAAAAAAGGTACTTAAAAAGGACCGGAAATCATTCTCCGGTCCTTTTTCTGCATCGATCAATGTTATTTTGCACTGTTAATTCTGACAAGCGCCCTGTAGAGTCTGGCTTCAGCTTTCACTCTCGCGACCTCGTCGAGATTTGCCTGTGCGAGCCGCTCTTCCGCTCTCTTCTTGGCTTTCTGTGCTCTGACGACGTCGATATCTTCGCCCCACTCCCAGGTTGTGGGAATGACTCTGCAGAGATTGTTCATCATGGAGATCATCCCGCCAATACAGGCAGCTTTGCGCTCTGTTCCGTCTTCCATCACTACCGTCGCAGTGCCCATTCCGATGGCGGTGACATAGTTCATATGTCTGGCAAGAATTGCCAGATCACCGTGTATGGTGCGCAGTTTGATCCGCTCCACCTCTCCGTCAAATTCAAGGCCATCCATTGAGACGACCTGTAACCGGAAGGTTGCCATAGCGTCTTCCTCCCTTCATTCACAATGTAAGCTTACTTGGCCTTCTCAAAGACATCGTCGATCGTGCCCGCAAACAGGAAGGCACTCTCAGGCAGATCGTCGCACTCGCCGTCCAGGATCATGCGGAAGCCTCGCAGCGTCTCTTTGAGCGGAACGTACTTTCCGGGCATACCGGTGAACTGCTCTGCGACAGAGAAGCTCTGGGAGAGGAAGTTCTGGATCTTTCTGGCTCTGTAGACGCTGAGCTTATCCTGATCAGACAGCTCATCCATGCCCATGATCGCGATGATATCCTGCAGCTCTTTGTATCTCTGAAGAACCTGCTGCACTCTTCTTGCGATGTCATAGTGCTCCTGTCCGACAACTTCAGGTGACAGGATACGGCTTGTGGAATCAAGCGGATCCACTGCGGGATAAATTCCCTGGGAAGCGATATCACGGGAAAGAACCGTCGTCGCGTCCAGGTGGGTGAATGTAGTCGCAGGCGCGGGGTCTGTCAAGTCATCCGCAGGGACATAGACCGCCTGAACGGATGTGATGGAACCGCGCTTTGTGGATGTGATCCTCTCCTGCAGCGCACCCATTTCGGTTGCCAGTGTGGGCTGGTAACCGACGGCTGAAGGCATACGTCCCAGAAGTGCAGACACCTCGGAACCTGCCTGTGTGAAACGGAAAATATTGTCGATGAACAGAAGCACATCCTGATTTTTGACATCACGGAAGTACTCCGCCATGGTCAGTCCCGACAGTCCGACTCTCATTCTTGCTCCCGGGGGTTCGTTCATCTGACCGTATACCAGCGCTGTCTTGTCGATAACGCCGCTCTCTTTCATTTCTCCGTAAAGGTCATTTCCTTCACGCGTTCTCTCACCGACACCGGTGAAGACGGAAATACCGCCGTGTGCCTTGGCCACGTTGTTGATCAGCTCCATGATCAGGACCGTCTTGCCGACGCCGGCGCCTCCGAACAGACCGATCTTGCCGCCCTTTGCGTAGGGGCAGATCAGGTCTACGACCTTGATGCCGGTCTCGAAGATCTCAGTCGCCGGTGTCTGGTCCTCAAAGGAAGGTGCCGGGCGATGGATCGGCCAGCGCTCCTTGACTTCGGGGGCAGGCTGGTTGTCAACCGGCTCTCCGAGCAGATTGAATATACGCCCAAGGCACTGATCACCTACCGGAACGGTAATGGGACCTCTCGTATCGACAGCATCGGTTCCGCGAACCAGTCCGTCTGTGGAACTCATCGCAACGCAGCGGACTACATCGTCACCGATCTGCTGCGCTACTTCAGCGATCAGTTTTCGGTCATTCACATTGATCTCGATCGCATTCAGCAGCTCAGGCAGTTCACCCTCGCGGAATCGTATATCCAGTACCGGACCTGTGACCTGTATGACCTTTCCCGTATGTTTCTCACTCATTTATATGTACTCCTTTAGTATCAATTCCCTTCTGCGCCGGCCACGA
>CACXGR010000189.1 GCA_902767235.1 uncultured Lachnospiraceae bacterium
GCTTCCTCTTCCGACAGCATGACGTTTCCCTCAGGCTCGAAGTCCTCGTCGAACTCGTCGATGTCGTATGCTTCATCCTCTTCGCGTTTCTTTAAATAATACATGACGCCTGCCGCGACCAATGTGGTGACTGCTGTGAATAATAACTTATTCCAAATACCCATAGTTTACTCCTTCCGATTCATAAGCATGAATAATGTTGCCTGCTGCTTGTTATTTTACACTTGAATTGCCAAATAAAAAATTACCATTCTGTGAATTTTGTATGAATTTCATCTGACTACCCCAGTGTCCAGTCGATCTCGTCTTCTTCGTCCTCATCCTCGTCCGGCATCTCCGATACGTCGCGCATAGGGATGTCCGCTTTGGCGGCCTGCGCCAGGATCGCCGGCACAGCTTCTGCCTCCACCGCGTAGACCGGGAACATTCTATGCTTGGGATCTTCGATCCACAGAAGATTTACGCCGTTGCGGCCCCATCGCTCGCCCAGTTTCCTGAGACATCCGGCGATATCCGCTGCCCCGGCAAGCCAGCTGTCGCTGATCAGCAGATGAAAGTGCTCGGCAATGTCGTCCATGCAATAGACGATGTCGCCGACGTCATCGTTCGCATCAAATCCCATCGCGGACCCGTCCTGGATCAGGAACTCAATAAAGCGGATCCTCATCTCCTTCATCGAGGCGAAGCGGCCCGTTCCCTCCAGGTAATGCTTCGCATTCTCCACTGTCTCACTTTTTTGCGCGGTGATCTTCACCAGCTCTAAAATCTCATTTCTCAAAGCATCCATATTTTGACTTCTCTCCTTAAGATCATTCGGCCGGCACCAGGATCTTGAGCGCCCGGTGGAGATTGGTCAGCTCCACTTTCCTGCAGCTTCCGCCGTACTCGCCATCCCTGGTCCATTTTACATACTCATCCGACTCCAGAACGATATGCCGGGTCTTGAACTGAAAGACCAGGTCCGACGCATCCGCCGCGTGGCTGAGATATTGTACGATGTCGTTGAGTTCCAGAATGTTAGACGGCATCTTGATCAGGGTGACCTCGAAGAGGCCGTCGCTCATGTCCACCTTGGTGCCGGTGATATCCGGAAAGCCGCCCACAGACTTGGAATTTGTGATCATTCCGAAGACAAAATTGTCTGTGATCGACAGCTCGTCCGACTCCACATGGAAGCGGTAGGTGCGTATTTTGCCCAGGTCCGCCATCCCCTGTATGATATAGGCGACGTGGCCCAGCTGGTTCTTGAGATCCTGCGGCGTCGCGTAGGACGTCTCTGTAAAGAGGCCGAAGGCCGCGACGTAAGTGAAATAGGTGTCTTTGTTGAACATTCCCAGGTCACAGTAAAACGTACGCCCGCTCGCGATCACCTGGGCGGCCTCCTTCATGTCGGTGGGAATGCCGAGGCTTGACGCGAAATCGTTCGTGGTTCCCGACGGAATATAGCCGATGGGCAAAAACGGCTTGTCCGCATTCTCCATCATTCCGCTGACCACCTCGTCCAGCGTGCCGTCCCCGCCGGCGCAGGCCACATAGAGGTAGTCGTCCTGCATGTTCCTGATCAGACGCCTGGCGTCGCCGCTGCACTTTGTGGGATAGCACTCGACCCGGTAGCCCTCCCTGGAGAAGATCTCGAGGATCTCCATCAGGTCACTCTTGATCTGCGTCCTGCCCGAAACCGGATTGAACACGAACAGGATTTTCTTCCAGAGGTCGTCCTCTTCCCTGTAAATCTTATATGCTTTCTCATTATTCGAAAGACTCGTCATATACCTGTCCTCCGTTCTTGTATTTATCCTCGGCTTCCTCGATCTTCTTGTTCAAAATATCAAACAGCCATCCCAGATAGCGCATCGCCGGCTCTGTCGCGATGGCAAAGAGCACGAACAGCATGATGCACTCTGTCGAAATATGCTTGATCGAAAACAGCCAGCTGAAGAAATAGGCAAAAAAGCACAGCCCGGCTATGCACCCCGATATCACTGCCCAGTGGAACTTGTTCATCGGCGTGCAGATCCTGATCAGGATCATAAATCCGACGATCGCGAGCAGGAAAGTCGCCGCCACCGATATATCCACCTCTGCCACTTTGAAGGTGCTGCCGAATACTACCAGCGCAGCAATGGCAAAAAAGTCCGTCAGCGCCGCCGGCATCGCGCTGCACAGCACCTTGCGCAGGAAGCGTCCCTCGATCCTGCGGTTGTTGGGCTCCATGGCCAGGAAGAAGGCCGGGATGCCGATGTTGAACATACTGATCAGCGAGATCTGCGAGGGCTGCAGCGGGTAGACCATTACGTTGATAATGGAGAACACCGACAGGAGCAGCGAAAAGATATTCTTGACGAGGAACAGGGTCGCAGACCGCTCGACGTTGTTGATGATCCGGCGCCCTTCGTTCACGATCTGCGGCATGTGGGCGAAGTCGGAATCCAGAAGGACCACCTGGGCGGCCTGCACGGCGGCATCCGATCCGGCTGCCATGGCAATACTGCAGTCGGCGCTCTTCATTGCCAGGATGTCGTTGACGCCGTCGCCCGTCATGGCTACGGTGTGCCCTTCTTCCTGCAGCGCCTTGATGATCTTCTGCTTCTGGTCCGGCGTCACTCTGCCAAACACGGTATATTTACGTACAGCCTCGGCAATATCCTCGTCGCTCCTGAGCCGAGATGTGTCCACATAGCTCTCGGAATTGGCGATCCCGGCCTGTCTTGCGACCTCCGAGACGGTCAGCGGGTTGTCCCCCGAGATCACGCGGACATTGACGCCCTGCTTGGCAAAATAGCCAAAGATCTTCTTCGCATTCTCCCTCAGCGGGTTCTGCAGAAGGACAAAAAAGATCGGCTCTATTTTCATCCCGTAGAGGCCGTTCTTGGGCACCGGCAGAGACCTTCTGACTTTGCTGCCGGCCCCGGTGCCGTCTCCCATAAATCTGCCAAAGACCAGCACGCGCAGCCCTTTCTGCGCATATTCGTCCACTATGTCGCTGTACATTTCAAAGTCTTCGCACAGCACGAATTCGGGCGCTCCCAGCACATAGGTGGAATCCGTAAACTGCACGCTGCTGTACTTGTGCTTGGAGCTGAAGGGAAAAATAGACACCGGCTGCCGGCTTCCTCTGGCCCGGAAATAGTCGCGCATTGCCCGCATCGTGATATTGTCGTCCGGCAGCGCCTCCAGGTATTCGCCCACAAGCCCCTTGTAGCGACGCATCTGGTCGTCCGTAAACTTCTGGGCCGGCACGGCGTCCGCCACCAGCATGCTGTTGTCCGTCACCGTTCCCGTCTTATCGACGCAGAGCGTATCAACCCGCGCCAGCGTCTCCACGCTCTTCATGTCGTGGAGCATGACTTTGCGCTTGGCCAGCATCACGGAACTGGTGGCCAGCGCCACGCTGACCAGCAGGTACAGCCCCTCGGGGATCATGCCGATGACCGCCGCGACCATGCCCACCACGCTGTCACTGAATGAATTGTGCTGCATCACATAGCTCTGGACGAAGAGCGTGATGCCGATCGGGATGATCATAATGCCCGCCGCGATGACAATCCGGTTGATGGACCGCACCATCTCGGACTGCTCGCCCGTGGGCATCTTTCTCGCTTTGAGCATCAGTTTGGAGATATAGGAGTCCTCGCCCACCTGCGTCAGCTGTGCGATGCACTCTCCCGATGCCACAAAGCTTCCTGACATCAGATTGTCCTTCGGACCTTTCACGATCTCATCCGCTTCACCGGTCAGCAGCGCCTCGTTGACGGCCGCTTCTCCCTCCAGTACCACGGCGTCCGCCGGGATCTGATTGCCGGCCTTGAGCATGATCACGTCGCCCAGCACCAGCTTGTCGATGGGGACTTTCATCGGCCTTCCGTCCCGGATCGCCACCGCGTTGGGCTCATTTAAGATACTCAGATTATCCAGCACTTTTTTGGCGTGCAATTCCTGAAAAATACCGATCAGCGTGTTGGCGATGACGACCGGAAGAAAAGTCAGGCTGTTAAAGGCGCCCGCCACGATCAGCAGCGCGCTGATGATCACAAAGATCAGGTTAAAGTATGTGAATACGTTCTCTTTTATAATGTCCTTGGTCGTCTTCGCGGTCCGGTCGATCTGCACATTGACCTTGCCCTGTGCCGTCAGTTCTCTGACCCGCGAGCTGTCCAATCCTTTGTGTTTGATAACAATCACCTCTGATTCTGTTGAAATGGAACCGGTATCGGTCCTGCCGGTATCAGTCCTGCCGGTATCGGTCCTGCCGGTATCGGTCCGCTGATCCGGTGTACAATGCGCACAGCATTGCATGCTAAGAATAAATTATAGCATGCGGCTCGTCAAATTCGATTACCAGTTTATGAAATTTGTCTGAAATTCACGCGTGCAGCCGCCCCGGGGGTAAGGCCCCCTGGATAGCGGCAGTTGCGCCGACTGAACATGCCTTTCCAAATCCCTTCTTTGGCGGTTATTCCGCCAAAGAAAGGAAATGTAAATACCCACCTATAGTCTGGGTCACTATAAGTACCCGTTTACAAAACCCTTCTTTGGCGGAATATCCGCCAAAGAAGGGTTTTTGCATAACCATATTTATGCTGGAATCACAACTCTAAAGGTGATGCTCTCGTTCTCGCTCTCTGCCTTGATAGTTCCGCCGTGCAGTTCCACGATTTCTTTGGCAATGGCAAGGCCGAGGCCGGCACCGCCGCCGGATTCCGTCCCTCTGGACTCATCCAGCCGGTAGAACTGCTCGAAGAGCATGCGGAGCTTCTCTTTGGGAATTGTCGGGCCGCTGTTGCGAACGTTGATCCGCACGCAGCTTTCTCCGGCATGGCCGGGGGTATGTCCGCCCGAATTGCCTCCGCCCGCCCTGCGGGCCGCGCGCTCCTCATCACTCCACTGATCTTTGTACATCTGCAGCACCAGATCCGTGTTGGGATAGCTGTAGCTGACCGCGTTGCGGATCAGGTTGTCAAACACGCGCTGCATTTTGTCGGCGTCGCAGCTGACAAAAACATCGCGCTCAATATCCGCCTTCCAGCGGATGCCTTTTTCCTCCAGGAGCGGTGCCGACTCCGAGACGATCTGCTCGAGCATCCTGCTCAGGTTAACTTCCGCGCGGTTTACCGTCATGGTCGTCAGGGTCAGTCTCGTGATGTCAAAGAACTCGCCGATCAGCTCCTCCAGGCGCTCGGCCTTTGCACGGGCGATGCCGGTATATTTTGCCCGCTGTTCGGCGGGAAGATCCGGATTTTCCTCCAAAAGCGCCAGATACCCCATTACGCTGGTCAGCGGCGTCTTGAGGTCGTGGGCCAGATACATGATGAGGTTGTTCTTCTTCTCCTCGTTCTCGAGCAGCATCCGCTCGTCCAAAATGGACTGCAGCCGCACCTCATTGAGCTCGTTTTCCGCTTCTTTCATGACGGCGGGCAGCACGATCGGCTGCTCTTTGTCGGATGCCAGCTGGGCCGTCGCCCCCAAAAGATCGTCGAGATACCGCAGCGGCTTCTGCAGGAACAGGATCGTGTACAAAAACCATATGAGCAGCGGCGGCCCGAACGCGATCATGAGGAGCGCGATCTTGGGGAGTTCCACCCTGCCTCCGCTGTAGGGGCCGATCCGATCCCACAGCCTCGTGGCAAAATAGTACAGCCAGCACAACACCAGCACAGCGTAGACTGCTGCCTGCACCAGATATTGAAAGGCCAGATGCCGGCTCAGGCGTATGCGCAGCGTCGATGGCGATCTCAGAATTCTCGGTTTCCTGCTCATTTTTATTTCCTCACTTGGTGGTGTTTTTTAATGGCATTTCCCACTCGGCAGCATTTACTCGATGGTGTAGCCGACGCCCCAGACGGTTTTGATGTACTTGGGGCGGCGCGAAGGCTCCTTCATCTTGGAGCGGAGCCGGGCAATGTGGGCCATGACCGTGTTGTTGCAGTCCAGAAATTCCTCGCCCCAGACCTTCTCGTAGAGTTCCTCCGAAGTGACCACCTTGCCTCTGTGCTCACAGAGATAGCGGAGGATAGAGAACTCAATGGGTGTCAGCACCAGCTCGCTTCCATTGAGCCTGGCCTTGTGGGTGTCGCGGTCGATCGTGAGCCCGCGGATGGTCAACTCCGAGGGAGCCGCCTCCGGCGCGCCGCCGACGTTGTAGCGAGTGTAGCGGCGGAGCTGTGTTTTGACACGGGCCATGAGCTCGAGCGGGTTAAAGGGCTTCGTGATATAGTCGTCCGCCCCCAGCGTCAGGCCGGCGATCTTGTCGGTGTCCTGGATTTTGGCGGTCAGCATGATCACGGGAAAATAATGCTCGCGCCGGATCTCGCGCAGCAGCTCGAGGCCGTCGCCGTCCGGAAGCATGATATCCAATATTGCCAGCGAAATGTTCTCGCTCTCCACCGCCTCCAGCACACCCGCTGCGCGGTAGAACTTGAGCACCTCATAGCCCTCATTCTGCAAGTAAATCTCGATCAGGTCGGCGATCTCCTTCTCATCGTCTGCCACAAGAATCTTCATATGCGAATATCCTCCTAAAGTGTCCTTTATTGTATGCCACTTTTATGTGATGTGGCAAGTCTTACGGGCCGCGGGGCGCTTGGCCGGGGCTGCGGGGCGGCTTGGCCGGGGCCGCGGGGCGGCTTGGCCGGGGCCGCGAGGCTAATTATACCGTCAAAATTGAATTAATTCTCAAACTGATGGTATCGTCCCTGATCCAGAAGCTAATCAACACCTTCAGATTTGAAAAATTTCTTTAATTGATGGTACCACCCCTGGTCCAGAAGCTTATCAACACCTTCAGATTTGAAAAA
>CACXGR010000190.1 GCA_902767235.1 uncultured Lachnospiraceae bacterium
AAAGAGAAGACTGCAGAGGAAAGGACCCATGAAAAAGAATAATGCGCCGGTGACACGCCGGAACATAATGGGACATCTGAAGACGATCACGAAGCACAGACACCTGGTCATGCAGGGCTGTTTCCGGGTCGGTCTGTACAGGCAGGGACTCCTGCACGATCTGTCCAAATATTCCCCCGTAGAGTTTATGGTGGGCGCAAGATACTGGCAGGGAAACCGTTCTCCCAACAACGCAGAGCGGGAGGACAAAGGATACAGTGAAGCCTGGCTGCACCACAAGGGCAGAAACCGCCATCATTTTGAATACTGGGTGGACTATAATCTGAGGGGTGAGATGGGCGAGAACCCGGTCATCCCGGTCAGGATGCCCGGAAGATATGTGGTCGAAATGCTCATGGACCGCATCGCCGCCAGCAAAGTCTATGCGGGCGAGAATTACGACGACTCCTTCCCGCTCAGATATTTTGAACAGGGCACGAAGGTCATGCAGTTTATGCATCCCGACACAGCCGCGCTTCTTCACAAGCTGCTCAAAATGCTTGCCGAGGAGGGAGAGGAACAGACTTTTGCCTATGTGCGCAGACACCTTCACAAATAAAGAACGGGACGAGCGGTTTGCGCGGGCGCTGGACAGGATCGTACATCCGGGCGCACGGGAGCGCCATGGTATCGGCATGCAGAAGGAAAAAACTCTGCATGCCGTTCTTAAGGCTTATGAGGACCCCGACGAGGACCACCACGAGATCCCGATCGAAAACTATATAGCCGATATTTACTGTGAGAAGACCATGTCCATTACAGAGATACAGACGGCGAATATGGGCTATCTGAGAGAAAAGCTCAAGGTATTCCTCCCGCTCTACCACGTCACGGTAGTATATCCCATCCCCGCCGGCAAGTGGGTGACCTGGGTCGATCCCGAGACCGGAGAGCTGGAGAAAAGGAACCGTTCCCCAAAGAAGGGAAACTATTACAATGCCTTTAAGGAGCTGTATAAGATCTCACCCTACCTCGACCACCCAAATCTGGACATCAAGCTGATCCTGCTGGATATCGAGGAGTACCGGCTTCGGGACGGATGGGGCAGAGACGGCAAAAGAGGGTCCCACCGCTTCGACCGCATTCCCACAAGGATCGTTTCCGAGACGGTCCTGACACAGCCCAGAGACTACCTTCAGTTCATTCCCTATGATCTGAAGGAGCCTTTCACTGCCAGGGAACTGGCTGTGAGCTGCGGATGTCCGAGAGAGAGTTTCTCCACGCAGGCGCTCATCCTCCGCAAATTGGGCGTAATAGAAATGACCGGAAAAAGAGGGCGCTCCTATCTCTACAGAGTGGCCCCGCAGATCGATTGAATGATAATGAGGAAAAAGAATGTACAATGACATCAACATAGAAGAGCAGATCGCGGCAATAGACCTGGCGAGCCACGAGCCCGCGGACGAACACAGCCGGGAACTGTATTATATCGGAAAGCTCCGGGCACTGATCCGCGAGAAGTCCGCCGAGATCGGCAGAGCGCTCACCGCCTGCACCGTAACGTTCGGATGCCAGATGAACGCCAGAGACTCCGAAAAGCTTGCTGGGATCCTGGCCCGCTCCGGCTTCGTGCTCACCGACTCCGAGAACGCGGACTTTGTGATCTTCAACACCTGCACCGTCAGAGACAATGCCGACCAGAGAACGTTCGGACATCTGGGCAGGATCAGTCATCTCAAGAAGAAAAACCCGCTCATGAAGGTCGCGGTCTGCGGCTGCATGATGCAGGAGCCGGGAAATGTGGAAAAGATCAAAAAGAGCTATCCCTTCGTGGATCTGATCTTCGGAACACACAATATTTTCCGCTTTGCCCAGTATCTCTATGAGATATATGATACGGACAAAACAGTCACACAGATCTGGCAAAAGACAGATCAGATCGTAGAGACCCTCCCTATCGAGCGAAAATACCCCTACAAATCCGGCATCAACATCATGTTCGGATGCGACAAATTCTGCAGTTACTGTATCGTGCCTTACGTAAGAGGGAGAGAGCGCAGCAGAGATCCCAAAGAGATCCTCAGGGAAGCGGAGAACCTGGCCCGGGACGGCGTCACGGAGATCATGCTCCTGGGGCAGAATGTCAATTCCTACGGAAAGGGGCTGGATAACCCCTGCACTTTCGCGCAGCTTCTCGAGGAAGTCTGCAGGATCGAAGGCATTCACAGAGTCCGCTTTATGACGCCCCATCCCACAGATCTTTCCTATGACGTCATCGAAGTGATCCGCGACAATCCCAAGGTCGCAAGGCACGTGCATCTGCCGCTTCAGAGCGGATCGGACAGGATCCTGAAGCGAATGAACCGCCATTACACGAAAGAGCAGTTTATCGAGCTGGCCCGCAGGATCCGGGAGGAGATCCCGGACGTCTCCATCACGACCGATATCATCGTAGGCTTCCCCGGTGAGACGGCCGAAGATGTGGCAGAGACGCTGGATGTGATCGAGCGCGTCGGATTCGACAACGCCTACACCTTTATTTACTCCCCCCGGCGCGGAACGCCGGCCGCTGCCATGAAGGACCAGATCCCCGCAGAGGAAGTCAAGGTCAACTTTGACAAGGTCCTGTCCGCCGTTCAGCGAAACGCCGCCATGAGAGCCGGCGCTCTTACGGGCAGGATCATGGAAGGGCTGGTCGAGGAAGTAAACGAGCGCAAAGAGGGATATGTGACCTGCCGCCTGTCCAACAACATGGTCGTCCATATTCCCGGTGATGCATCCATGATCGGCAGCTACAAGCCGATCCTCCTTGAGCAGTGCCGCGGATTTTACTTTTTTGGCAGGATCGCAGACACAGATTCCGCCGCGGATCCCCAATAAGCAGAAACGAAGGTAATGAATGAGTATGAAGCTGGAAGAACAGGATCTGAGCAAGCTCAGTCCCATGATGCAGCATTATCTGAAGACAAAGAAGGAATACCCCGGCTGCATCTTATTTTACCGACTCGGAGATTTCTATGAGATGTTCTTTGAGGATGCGGAGATCGTGTCCAAAGAACTGGAGCTGACACTGACCGGAAAGAGCTGCGGCCTGCCGGAGAGAGCCCCCATGTGCGGCGTTCCCTACCACGCCGTGGACAGCTATCTGACGCGGCTTGTGGAAAAGGGCTACAAAGCCGCGATCTGCGAGCAGGTGGAAGACCCCAGGACTGCCAAGGGCATGGTCAGGCGGGAAGTGATCCGGATCGTCACGCCCGGCACCAATCTCGACATGGAGTCCATCGACGAGGGGAAGAACAACTTTATATTCTGCATTCTCTACGGCGGACAGGGCAAGAGCGGCATAAGCGCCGCGGACGTCACCACGGGAGAGTTTTACGTGACGCAGACGGAGGGAAACCGCAAGATCTACGATGAGATCGTCCGCTATTCCCCCTCGGAGATCATCTGCAACGACGCCTTTCTGCTTTCGGGTATCGATCTGACAGATCTGCGGGAACGGATGGGCATAGCGGTCAACACGCTTGGCCCGCACTATTTTGACGAGGAGCCGGCGGCCAAAGTGCTGGAGGAGCACTTCCATGTATCCAGTCTGATCGCGCTGGGGCTCGATGACCAAAAAGAGGGCAGCACCGCTGCAGGCGCTCTCCTCCGATATCTGTACGACACACAGAAGAATTCCCTCTCCAATATCACCGGGATCAACGTCTATGCATCCGGAAAATATATGCTTCTCGACAGCTCCACGAGACGGAACCTGGAGCTGACGGAAACCATGCGGGAGAAGGAAAAACGCGGTTCCCTGCTCTGGGTCCTGGACAGGACACGCACGGCGATGGGGGCACGACGCCTCCACCAGATGATCGAGCAGCCCCTGGTAGACAGGGAGATGATCGAGAAGAGACTGGATGCCGTAGAGGCTCTGTGCCAAAATACCGTTGACCGCGACGAGATCCGCGAATACCTGCAGCCCATCTATGACCTGGAGCGCCTGATGACCCGGGTGAGTTACGGCTCCGCCAATCCCAGGGACCTCATTGCGCTGCGCAATTCCCTCAAAATGCTGGCGCCCATCCGGCAGGTACTGGGCGACTTCGGAGAGGGGCTTCTGAGTGACCTCCGGGAGGAAATGAGCGATTTTTATGATCTGGTGGACCTTCTGGAAAAATCCATTCAGGACGAGCCTCCGATCCAGGTGCGGGAAGGCGGCATGATCCGGACGGGATTTGACGCTGACATCGACAGGTTCCGGGAAGCAAGGACACAGGGACGTCAGTGGCTGATGGACCTGGAGGCCGAGGACCAGCAGCGGACCGGTATCAAAAATCTGCGGATCCGTTATAACAAGGTTTTCGGATACTATTTTGAAGTGACCAATTCCTTCAAGGACATGGTTCCGGATGACTATCAGAGAAAACAGACGCTGGTCGGATCGGAGCGCTATACATCCGATAAGCTAAAGGCCCTCGAGGACACGATCCTGGGCGCTGAAGACAAGCTCAATACGCTGGAATACGACAAATTCTGCGAGATCCGCGACGCGGCGGGCGCGCAGATCGCGAAGATCCAGAAAGCAGCCCGCGCGGTAGCTATGCTGGATGTGCTGTGTTCCCTCTCCCTGACAGCGGAGAGAGGGCGCTATGTGCGTCCGTCGCTCAACGACAAGGGACTGATCTGCATCAAGGACGGCCGCCATCCGGTCGTGGAGAGAATGCTGCAGGGGGATTTCATCGCCAATGACACCGTCCTGGACGGCAAAAAGAATGCCATCGCCATCATCACAGGCCCCAATATGGCCGGAAAATCCACCTACATGCGCCAGGTGGCACTGATCTGTCTGATGGCTCAGATCGGGAGCTTTGTGCCCGCCTCTTCAGCCGATCTGTGCGTGGTGGACCGCATTTTCACGCGGGTCGGTGCGTCCGACGATCTGGGCAGCGGCCAGAGCACCTTCATGGTGGAGATGAATGAAGTGGCTAACATTCTTCGAAATGCGACGCCCCGCTCCCTCCTGATCCTGGATGAGATCGGAAGGGGAACATCCACATACGACGGGCTCTCCATTGCCTGGTCCGTCATCGAGCACATAAGCAACAAGAAATATCTCGGGGCAAAGACGCTCTTTGCCACCCACTACCATGAGCTCACCGAACTGGAGGGCAAAATAGACAACGTCAGCAACTACTGCGTGGCCGTCAAGGAGAAGGGGGATGACATCGTATTCCTCCGCAAGATCATAAAGGGCGGCGCTGACAAAAGCTACGGAATACAGGTGGCCAAACTGGCGGGACTGCCGGACATTGTCATCGACAGGGCCAAGGAGCTTCTGGAGCAGCTCACGGACAGCGATATCACGGAGAAGATCCAGCGCATCGAGACGAAGGCCGGCGCTGCGCCGCAAAAGGCGGCGAAGGTAAAGCACTACGACGATGTGGATCTGGGACAGATGTCCCTCTTTGAGACCGTCAGCGACGAAGACGTTCTGAAGGAACTGGAGTCGATCGACATCTCCAATCTGACGCCTCTCGATGCGCTCAATACGCTGTACAGGCTGCAGACAGAGCTGAAAAACCGCTGGAAGGGCTGAAAGCAGACAGAACAGATAAAGGTGCAGAGCATTGGAAATCCATTTACTGAGTGAAGAGACTATAAACCGAATCGCAGCCGGAGAGGTCGTCGAGCGTCCCGCCAACGTCGTTAAGGAACTGGTGGAGAACGCCATCGATGCGGGCGCT
>CACXGR010000191.1 GCA_902767235.1 uncultured Lachnospiraceae bacterium
GAGCAGTAGACTTCTCTCTTTTTGTGGTCCACTTCCTCGACGATCCAGACTCTGCCGGCGATCGCTATTTTGTCCCCCGCCGGCGGCGGCTTGACGATCGTGCCCAGCTCTTCGGAGCCCGCGTGCACCGTGTACTCGACATTCTCCCGAAAGACCGCGTAGAACTTGTAGTTGTTCGTCACTCTCTCCCCGGTGATCCCGACGATCAGGCCGCCGTTCTCCGTGCGGTTTATGTGATCGATCTCAAGCAGGTGCCGCAGTAGCAGGCGGTAGTCGTCCGCCGTGACTGAGTGGAAGCAGGCCAGCGGCAGCACTCTCGAGGCCAGCTCAGCCGGCGTCATCTCCCCGCAGGAGGCCAGCGTGCTCATGGTCTGGTGATAGAGAAGGCTGTAGGGCAGGCGGTCCACCCTGGGCGGCTCGACGAACCGCTCCTCGATGTAGAGCTGGATCAGGGCGATCCCCTGGATCAGATACCACGGGATCAGCTCCGGCAGCATGGCTCTCGCCTCCGGGTGATCCTCCCGCATCACGAACCACATCTCGGAGGGTTCCCCTCTGCGCCCGGTCCTGCCCAGCCGCTGCAGAAATCCAGAGACCGTAAAAGGCGCATCGATATGAAAAGCCCGCTCCAGCCTGCCGATGTCGATGCCCAGCTCCAACGTAGCCGTCGCGCATACGCTCATCAGCGAATCGTCGTCTTTCATCTCTTCCTCGGCGCTCTCGCGGTAGGACGCAGAGAGATTGCCGTGATGGATGAGAAAGCGCTCCGGTTCGTGCCCGGCCTCGCAGTACTGCCGCAGGACCTGGCAGACCGACTCGCACTCCTCCCGGGAGTTGGTAAAGACAAGGCATTTTTTGCCGCGCGTGTGTTCAAAGATGTAGCCAAGGCCCGGATCTGCCGCTTTGGGCGCCGTGTCCGTGGGATCCTCCTCCGGCGGCGCCTCCGCCGTGACCGGCTTGCCCTCGTCCGCCTGGGGATCTGTGTTAAAAAAGTGCTCCATGGACAGCCGCCAGACTTCCTTGCCGCTCTCGAACCTGGGAATGGCTGTAGGTCTGCCGCTGCCGGCCGCCAGAAACTCACCCGCCGCCTCGGGATTTCCGATCGTGGCGGACAGGCCGATCCTTCGGGGATGACAGCCCGCCAGCCTGCACATGCGCTCGATCAGGCAGAAAGTCTGCAGCCCGCGGTCGCCCCGCAGCAGCGAGTGGATCTCATCGATGACGATGAAGCGCAGGTCCCCGAACAGCGACGGGATCTCCATGTGCTTGTTGATCATCAGAGACTCCAGGGATTCCGGCGTGATCTGCAGGATCCCGGAGGGCTTTTTCAGAAGCCTTCTCTTCTGCGACTGGGACACGTCCCCGTGCCAGCGGTGAACGGGGATCCCCGCCTCCTCGCAGAGCTCATTCAGGCGTCCGAACTGGTCGTTGATCAGCGCCTTGAGCGGAGCGATGTAGAGCACGCCCACACTGCCGGGCGGCTCCTCATCCAACAGTGTCAAAATAGGGAAGAAGGCCGCCTCCGTCTTGCCCGACGCGGTGGATGCCGTCAGAAGGACATTGTCGTCCGTCATAAAGATCGCCTCTCCGGCCGCGTTCTGTACGCCCCGCAGGCTCTTCCACCCCGACCGGAATATATAGTCCTGTATAAAAGGCGCATATCGGTAGAAAACTTCCATGGATCCACCCCTCAGATCTCAAATTCAAAGAAATCCTTCTCTCTCTTGTCAGAGACCGCCTCGGATTTCACGCAGGTGAACGAATCGGACGCCATCAGCTCGCTGACCCCCATCTCCGGATTCTGATAGAGAATGTCCAGAAGTTCAATGAAATCCCGGATGACTTCGCGGGGCGTGATATTTTGATCCGCTCCGATCCGCCCGTACTCCATTTCGATAAAGGGGATCAGATCGCCCGCAGTGATCTTGCGCGGATAGCCGTACAGGTCCGCGTGCATGTCGGCCAGCTTCTCGCACAGCACCAGCATCTCCTCCGCCGTGAGGGGCTCCAGCCGGATGACGGGTGCAAGGAGGTCCCTCGATCCCGGCCTGGAGAACTTGCCCTCGGCGAGCCTGGAGCGGAGGGCTTCATAGCTGTAGATGCCGCGCCGCTTGTCCTCCAGCGCCTGGGGCGTCGCGCCCATGATGATGCCGAGATAATGGGCCTTGCCCTGCAGCGTGTCATTGTACATGGTCAGCATCTTCTCATAATTGTACTGCCTCGTGATGGAATTGGGGATCTTGTAGATATTGACCAGCTCGTCGATCATGATCATCATGCCGGCGTAACCGGCCAGCCTGAAGAAGGTCGCAAAGAGCTTGAGGTAATCGTACCAGTCGTCGTCCGTGATGATGATGTTGATGCCCAGCTCTTCTTTGGCTTCGCGCTTTAAGGCGTACTCGCCGCGGAACCAGCGAACCACGCGCATCTTCATTTCGTCCCTGCCTTCCACATAAGCGTGGTAGTAGGCCGAGAGGAGCCTTGCGAACTCAAATCCGTGCACCAGCTCACTGACCGCCGATGTGACCGCGTAGATCTTGCTGTCCACCGCCGCAGTGAGTGCGGGATCGCCGGGCGCAAGACCCGTCTCCTGCGCCGCCTCCATCTGGACGGAGCTGATCCAGCGGTCCAGGACCAGCGTCAGGGCGCCGCCCTCGGGCTTGGTCTTCGTGGAGAGATTGCCGATCAGCTCGCGATAGGTGGCCAGCCCCTGTCCCTTTGTACCCTGCAGGCGTCTCTCAGGCGAGAGGTCGGCGTCGGCGACGATGAAGCCGCGGTCCATCACGTAGTTGCGGATAGTCTGGATCAGGAAGCTCTTGCCCGATCCGTAGCGGCCGACAATGAACCGAAAGGACGCGCCGCCCTCCGTGATGATATCCACATCGTGCAGCAGTGCTTCGATCTCATTCTTTCTTCCCACCGTTATATAAGGCAGGCCGATCCTGGGGACCACGCCTCCCTTCAGCGATCCGATCACTGTCTGCGCGATCCGTCTGGGCACCTTCTTCTTTCTTTCCGCCATCAATGCTCTCCTTCAAGTATCTCTTCCAAATCTTCTCTGTAATCCTCCACCAGCGTGATCTTATCCCCGTCGCACTCCAGCACGTTGTCGCCGATCTCCTCGAACATGGCCTCGTTGATCGTGTCCGTGACTACGGAAGCCAGAAGATGCCCGCTCCTTATCCTCTCCGCCACGGGCTCGCCGCGCAGGAGCGACAGAAGGATCTCCGCGTGCGTCCGATCCAGTGAAGGGATCTCCGGCACCTCTGCCGCATGGCTCTCCGGTGTAGAGACTTCTATTGTAGCAGATTTTGGCGAAATTGGAACAGGTGTTCGCATATTTTCTGCAGATGACGGCAAAACCGTCTCCTCCACTTCCTCTTCTGTCAGGAGACTGTCCCTTGTGATCTGCGCGTCCCGCCTGATCTTGTCCAGATGGGAGAGGTCGATGGCGATCGCGGGCTTTGCCGCCTCCCGGGCCGCCGCCTTGTCCGCCTCGATGACCGCGGCGACGAAGGGCTCGATCCATTCTCCCTCCTCCTTTTTCTTCAGGTAGTGTCCCGCCTTTACGTATCTCCGAAGCTGCCGGTCCGCTTCCCGCACGAGCGCGTGGATCCTGTATCTGTCAAAAAACAGCTCATCATATCGCAGTTCATGCCACTCCCCGTTCCGGCAGACATATTTGCGGCATTCATTCACCACATACTCCCTATCTTTTCTCTGCCCCTGCTCCCAGTAGATCGCATTGGCCAGAGGACGCCACGGATAAGAACTCAGTTTTCCGAAGCAGGCCGCAAAGATGTCCCACCCGGCGTCCGAGTAGTTCGCTGTCAGATAGCGCCATACCTCCGCAAAGAGGTGTTTTCCTCTCCCGCTGTCCTTTTGGAGAACAGAGGAGCGCTCTATTTTGCCGCCGGTGAGGGATGAGAGCGCGTCAAATATCTCCTCGTCCGTGTGTTCCCCGGGCCTTTTGAGCACCATGAGCTGCCGGTCCCGCTCGATCAGAGCAGGATCGATAAAGCGGAGGACTACCTCGGCGGGTGCTCCGCTCAGGACCGCAAGATCCATCATCCAGCGGTGGAGATTGTGCCGCATGGATTCGTCCCCGACGCCGGAACCCAGATAGCCCGCCTCAAATTCCTTCATTTTGCGGAGACTGTCCTCCGCGTCCGCTGCGCCGATCCCGTTCAGGAGCTCATAGATATACATGTAGGCCATGGACGTGGAGATGCGGCTGAATTCCCCCCTGCGCAGGCGGGTCCGCCAGCCGAAAAATCCACGCAGCTGATTCAGGTTCAGATCGTGATAAGTGGCAAAATAGCGCTGCAGTTCGCCCTTCCAGATATAGTCGTCCTCGTAGTCCTCCATGAATTTGCCCTGGCGGCAGAAATTCCTGCACTTATGCTCAAAGGAGCTGCTTCCGTACTCATAGAGCTTCATCATCTCCAAAATGCGCGGCGGGATCTGCGGCGTTTTCTCTTGGATGCGGCCTGTCTTCTCCTGCCGCTCCTTCAATCGCCGCTTGTCATAATTGCCCCGAAGGGCTTCCAGCGGCAGGAGCGTGTCTTTGTAGATCCGCCCGGCGCCCGCGGCGCCGACCTGGCCTCCGTCCTCCTCCAGGACGACCTTATACCCGCGCTGATCTCCATTGCCTGCTGCCCTGTCCAAAAGACGGAATACGACCTCCGGCTCCGTTCTCTCGTCAAAGATCACGCCGACCCAGTTTTTCCCCTTCATGCGAAAAGGATCCGTCACATAGGGCACGCCGCACTCCGCAATGCACTGCCGCCCGCATTTGATGTCGCACCGGACAAGTTCCGTTCCCGACTCATAATCCCACTGGCGCATCAAAAGAGCGGCCCACTTCCCGGTGTTGGGGTCGGCCAGTACCGAGAAGCCCGGAAAGGAATCCCATTTGTGCTCCTCTGCCATATGATATTTCTCTTCTGCATAAGCAGCCAGTTCCGATAGTTTCAAGGAATGATACCTCTTATCCGCTCACCTCACATAGAATTCTTCCGCGTCCTCCAGCCGCAGGCAGGCCAGCTGGGCCCGTTCTGCCGCCTTCTTTATTGCCGGGTCGGTATCCGCCGTATATGAGAGAAGTTTTGCCCCGCAGTCGATGTCAACATATTTTTCACCGTAGAAGATCCGGTTTCGCTTGGCTGCCCTCGGTTTGCGAAGCGGCCAGCTCTTGTCCGCCTTCATCCGGTCAAAATAGTAATTCGTAATGGTGTGTCCGCAGATCAGGCAGTGATAGGTCTGATCTCCCGTATATTCCGCAAAGGGGTCTTCTCTGAGCAGGAGTCTTCTCCACACTGCATCGCTTCTGCGGCGCCTCTCTTCTCTCCCGCCATGATCCTGATCATAATAATAGGGATAGGCATGCGCCAGCATGTAATGCTTTTCGCCGTCCCTGACGTCAAAGCTCAGCGGCAGCTGCGTGAGCCACTTTCTCACCTCCCACTGATGATAGCGGTCGAGTCTGCTGAATTCGCTCCAGGTCCCCGCGCCTCTGTTATTGATCAGCCAGTTATCTGCGATCGGATTGTTCTCCCCTTTCCTGTAACCGCACTCGATCAGTGACAGAAACATCTCTTCGTGGTTTCCTAAAAGGCAGTGCACCCGCTCGCAGGAGCGGTCAAGGTGCATCACAAACAGAAGTGTCTCCAGAGGATACTCCCCCCAGTCAATATAGTCGCCAAGAAGATAGAGCTCATCCCCTTTCTCCGGCGAGAACCGGATCTTTTTCAGCATCTTTTGAAACTGGGGCAGCGCCCCGTGTATGTCTCCGATCACGTAAGTTGACAAATCTTTTATCTCCCTTTCACTGACCATTTTCAGGTTACTTGGAGTATTATAGCATGGTATTTCCCACAGGGACAGTTTCCCTGTGCTGCGCAAAAAAAGGCTGCCGCAAATGCGACAGCCCAATTCTATGAATCTCAGGTTGATTTACTTGATGACAAGTTTCATCTTGGTCTTGCTTCCGGAGTTGCTCAGGTGGAAATAAATCTCCTCGCCCTTTTTAAGCTTGATC
>CACXGR010000192.1 GCA_902767235.1 uncultured Lachnospiraceae bacterium
AAACCATCTGAAGGAGCCGGAAGATCGGCAGGAATTCGTGAGAAAACTCCGGGAGAGCGCCGATCTGGTGGTACTGGATGCTGCACCGGCAGGATTGTCTTATAGAGCGGCAGAGATGTCCGAATACGCTGATGTTTCCGTGATCGTGGTGCGTAGGCACTATGTGCAGGTTGCGAAGATCCGGAAGGCGTTGAGTACGCTCGCTGAAGGGAAGCTGATGGGCTGTATCCTTAGCGATGTGCGCGGATACAACGCCGGCGTGTCGGTCACGGAATGTGCCAAAATAAAGAATCGTGGGGAACAGAGACAACTGATCGACCGCAGCAAACTGAATGTCATCGAGCTCGATCTGGTGCAATTTCTGAAAGATCTGATGGGAGAAGTCCGCCGTTACTGCGTTCTGCTCCTGGCAGTGATTCTTCTCTTCGGCGGCTGCCTTTACTGGCTTGCGAGCGGCGGCGGAGATCCCGATTATACCGCTTATGCTACGTTTACGGCGCGGCTGGCGGAAACAGAAACATATATTGCGGATAACCAGAAGAATCTCACGGTGACGATGGTCGGCAGAATGATCCCATCCATGCTCAACAGCGATGCAATGGTCGCCCTTGTAAGGGAGGATTTGGGCTACGCGCAGTCTGAAGCGATGCCCGCACGGATCACTTCCTCTGTCGTATTAAATACAAATCTGCTGAACGTTACGGTCACCTCCCCTGATGCGCAGCTCTCTTACGATGTGCTGCAGTCAGTGCTCCGCAAGAGTTCCGTGATCACTGATGCCGCTTTGGGAACTGTGAATATAAAGGTTGTAGATGAGAGCGGCGTTCCGACAGTCCCCGATCCCATTATTGGCGTCGGCAGAAAAAAAGCGGGAGCAGCCGGGGGCCTGCTGGGCCTCATCCTCTTTCTTGCAGTGCTCGGCACGAAGCTGATCCTGAGAGATACGGTCCACACAGAGGAAGACCTCACACAGAAACTGGGGATGACACTTTACGGAAATCTTCCGTGGATCAAACTTGCAATGCGTGGTGCCAAGACGCAGATTCTCAGGATCGATGAAGTGGAGATCCCAGAAGAATTTGCCGAATCAGTGCGCGCGGTCCGCTGCAAGCTCGAGCGGGAAGCGCAGACGTCTGGCGTAAAGACCGTTATGGTCACAGGTGCTGTTGATTTAGAAGGAAAGACTACTGCAGCTTGCAATCTGGCTCTGTCGCTGGCTGACCACCGGCACAAAGTCCTTTTGGTAGACGGCGACCTTCGAAATCCTTCTGTCCTGACCGCGCTCGGAATGGAGCAGGCCGGGGCTGGCCTGTCAGATGTACTGGCTGGAAAGAGCACCCCTGAACAGACGGTGATCCCCTGCAGAGGGCAGCAGGATCTTATGATTCTGCCAGGAGGCCAGGCTTTTGACAACCCTTACCTTATGTGGAATACAGAGACTGCGAAGAAACTGCTGCAGAGCTTGAGTGGGCAATACGACTTTATCGTAGTTGACGCGCCGCAGAGCGCATGGGCGTCCGAGACCGCTCTGATCGCGGAATCGGCAGACGCCTCCCTGTTCGTTGTGCGTAGAGACCACGCGATGATCGACGAGATCTGTGAGGGCGTGGAGACATTCGAAGAATCGGACTGCAGATTCCTCGGATGCGTGATGAGAAACTGATAAAAAGGGGGAAATAACGCCCCCTTTGTTTTTGTGAGATATATTGAAAGGAGATACTATGAGAATTTCTGATATGGCAAAAAGGATTGAGCCGTCACTCACCAGAAGACTGTTCGACATGGCGAAGGCGTACGACAATGTCATCGATTTTACGCTGGGGGATCCCGATTACGAGACGCCTGAATATGCCAAGAAGGCTGGATGCGAGGCAATTATGGCAGGCAAGACCAAATATGCGGCCAACGCCGGTATCGCGGAACTCAGGAACGTCGTTTCCGCCAGGATTGAGAGAGAGACCGGGATCCACTATGATCCCACTTCAGAGATCCAGATCTCGGTGGGAGCCATGGAAGGCCTCTTTTTGACGTTGTGCTGTCTTGTGAATCCCGGCGATGAGGTCATCATCCCTTCTCCCCACTGGGTTAATTACAGGCATATGACACAGATGCTGAACGGCGTACCCGTACTGGTCGATGCCAAAGAATGCGACGATTTCGTGATCAGACCCGAAGCGATCCGGGAAGCCGTGACAGACAAAACCGTCGCGATCATCCTCAATACACCAAACAACCCCACAGGAGCGGTCTACGACAAGGACACCATCGAACAAATCTGCAAGATCGCAATTGAGAAAGATCTCGTGATCATCTGGGACGAGTGCTACAAGAGCATTCTGTTCGACGGTGCCAAATATACCTCTATTCTGGATTTCCCGGGCATGAAGGAGCATGCGGTAGTCATCAACAGCTGCTCCAAAAGGTATTCTATGACCGGCTGGCGCGTCGGATACCTGGCAGGCCCCGCAGAGCTGGTCACCAACATGCCTAAGCTCCAGGAGAATATCGCCGCCTGTGTCACCGTGCCCTCCCAGTATGCGGCCATCAAGGCACTGAGCAGTGACGATACAGAGCCAGACAGAATGAGAGCAGGCTTTGAGCGTCGGAGAAATGTTCTGGTGGAGGGCATTAACAGCATCGATAAACTGAGCGTCCGCTCTCCCAAAGGAACCTTCTACGCCATGGTCAACATTCAGAAGACCGGGATGAGCAGTGAAGAGTTCGCCTATGCGCTGCTCGAGAAGGAGCAGGTCGCGGTGGTTCCCGGAATCACATACGGCGATGCCTGTGAGGGGTTTGTCAGGATGGCTTTTACAATGGACGAGAACAAGATTACCGAGGGCGTGAACCGGATCAGGCGGTTCGTGGATGCCCTGTAAGAGAGGATAATATGAAACGAATTCTAATGCTGGGCGGATCCATGCAGCAGATCCCGGTCATCAAAATGGCCAAGGAGATGGGACACTATGTCATCACCTGCGACTATGCACCGGAAAACCCCGGACACAAATTTGCGGACGAA
Organism: uncultured Lachnospiraceae bacterium; assembly: GCA_902767235.1. Lineage (GTDB taxonomy): Bacteria > Bacillota > Clostridia > Lachnospirales > Lachnospiraceae > CAG-791. Next base: position 3,023 of record CACXGR010000192.1, read on the forward strand.
TACTACAATGTCAGTACGACAGACCTGGAAGGCGTTCTGAACCTTGCCAAAGGTCTGGATCTCGACGGGATCATCGCTTACGCCTCCGACCCGGCTGCGCCGACAGCCGCCTATGTCTCGGAGAAGCTGGGACTGCCCGGAAACCCCTATGAATCTGTCAAATTGTGCACGGAGAAGGACCTCTTCAGGGAGTTCCTTAGAGAGCACGGGTTCAACTGTCCCAAGGCCAGGGGATATCTCAATTATGAGGAGGCGCTGGCCGATATAGACACATTTACGTTTCCCCTTATGGTCAA
>CACXGR010000193.1 GCA_902767235.1 uncultured Lachnospiraceae bacterium
AGATTATCGATCCTCAACTGCAGAGAGGTCATTGAGATGGCGGAGCCTCCGGTGGATGCGATCCGCACGAAGAAGGATTCTTCGATCGTCAAGGGACTGAAGCTGGTAAAGGAAGGCGAGTGCGATGCATTTGTGACGGCCGGAAGCAGCGGCGCCGCCCTGGCAGGCGGACAGCTTCTGGTGGGCAGGATCAAAGGGGTCGAGAGACCGCCGCTGGCCCCGCTTTTGCCGACGGCCAAGGGACCGGTGCTTCTTGTGGACTGCGGCGCCAATATGGATCCCAGGCCCTCCATGCTCCTTCAGTTTGCACAGATGGGCTCCATCTATATGCGCAATATGGCGGGGATCGAGAAGCCGAGGGTCGGACTGATCAATGTTGGTACGGAAGAGGAAAAGGGGAATGCCCTGGCCAAGGAAGCGCATCAGCTTCTGAAGGACTGCCCGGACATCAACTTTGTGGGCAATATTGAGACCAGGGAAATCCCGGAGGGGATCGTGGACGTGGCTGTTACGGACGCTTTCACCGGGAACGCTGTTTTGAAAATGTACGAGGGAGTCGCCAAAGTGATCCTGCATGAGCTGAAGGACGCACTGATGTCCTCATTTGTGAGCAAGCTCGGCGCACTCATGATCAAGCCGGCGCTGAAGGGGATGATCAAGACTTTTGACGCCTCCGCTTACGGCGGCGCGCCTATGCTGGGCCTCAGGGGACTGGTCGTGAAGACCCACGGAAACTCCAAGGCGTCTGAGATACGGAATGCACTGGAGCAGTGCATCACCTTCAAGGAAAAGAACATCAATGATCTTTTCCGCACGGAAATGAAACTGGATGAAGCGGCGGCAAGCCGAAGAAAAATGAAGGAACAATAAAAAGCAGCTATCACAGGAGGACAGGTATGGACGAAGATTTCAAGAAACTATGTAATATCATTGCCGATGTCATGGGTGTCGACCCGGATGAGATCACGATGGATACCACATTCGATGAGGATCTGGGCGCAGATTCCCTCGACATTGCTTCCATTATCATGGGGATCGAGGACGAGTACGATGTAAAGGTGGATACCGAGGTCGCGGCCAAGGTGACCACAGTGGGTGAGGCGCTCGCGCTGATCAAAGGAGCGTCGGAAGGATGAGAAATACTTCTCTGGAGGAGCTGGAAGGGCGTATAGGTTATCATTTCAGGGACCCTTATCTTCTGGAATGCGCACTGACCCATACGTCCTTCGCTAATGAGCAGAAGATCCACAGGTACAAAGATTACGAAAGGCTGGAGTTTCTCGGGGATGCGATCCTTGAGATGGTCTCCAGCGCTTTTCTGTATAATGAATATCCTGACAAGCGGGAGGGAGAGCTCACCAAGATCAGGGCAAGCCTCGTCTGTGAGCCCTCTTTGGCAGACTGTGCCAGACAGATCGGCCTGCCGGACCATCTGCGCCTGGGAAGGGGCGAAGAAGCGAGCGGCGGCAGGCAGAAGGAGTCCATCCTCTGCGATGTGGTGGAAGCTGTGATCGGCGCCATGTATCTGGACTGCGGGGAACTGGAACCTCCGCGGCACTTTATCATGCAGTATATTCTGTCAGACAGGAGCAGAGTCTTCTTTTATGATTCCAAAACTATGCTTCAGGAATGGGCCCAGGGGCGCGGAGAGACGCTCCGCTATGAGATCCTGAGCGAGAAAGGCCCTGAACACATGAAGTCATATGAGACCGGCGTTTTTATCGGCGACAGGCTGATCGGTACCGGGGAGGGAAGATCCAAAAAAGCGGCGGAACAGCAGGCGGCATTTGCGGCCATAAGGAGCATTAGAAACAATAAGCAGGCATGAAAAAGATGGGCGCAAAGCGAGGTGCGCATCTTAGGGATCATGAAAGCAGGGAAGCACGATCGATGTATTTAAAGAGTGTAGAAATACAAGGATTCAAATCTTTTGCCAACAAGCTCAGATTTGAGTTTCATAACGGGATCACGGGGATCGTCGGGCCCAACGGGAGCGGCAAGAGCAACGTGGCGGATGCGGTGCGCTGGGTTCTGGGGGAACAGCGCGTCAAACAGCTGCGCGGATCTTCCATGCAGGATGTCATCTTCTCGGGCACGGAGACGAGAAAGCCGATGGGATACGCCTATGTCGCCATCACACTGGACAACTCGGACCACAAGCTGCCGACGGATTACAAAGAAGTCACCGTTGCCAGGCGGATCTACCGGAGCGGAGAGACGGAATACATGATGAACGGCGCGCCCTGCCGTCTCCGGGATATTCACGAGCTGTTCTACGACACCGGGATCGGCAAGGAAGGATATTCCATCATCGGCCAGGGACAGATCGACAAGATCCTCAGCGACAAGCCGGAGGACCGCAGGGAACTGTTTGATGAAGCCGTGGGGATCGTCAAGTTTAAGCGGCGCAAGGATACGACGCTCAAAAAGCTCGCCAGTGAAAAGGACAATCTGGTCAGGATCAGCGATATTCTGGCAGAGCTGGAGAAGCAGGTGCCCACGCTTGAAAAGCAGGCGGAGAAGGCGAGGGTCTATTTTCGGGAGCGCGAGGAACTCAAGAAGAGGGATGTGAATCTCTTCCTTGTGGAGAATCAGCGGAACCTGGAGGAACTGGGATCGGTCCGGGAGCGCGAGGAGATCGCGGCCTCGGACCTTGAGAATGCCCGTACGGAGCTGGAGGAGGTCTCGGCCGGATATGAGAGCGGGCAGCTTCAGCTGCAGGAGCTGGAGAGCGAGATCGAAAAGACCAGGAGCCAGATCACGCAGGCCAGTGTCGTCAAGGAAAAACTCGAGGGCGACATCAAGGTCCACACGGAGCAGATCCGGGCGGCTTCCGTGAACGCGGAACACTTCCGGAGAAGAAAGGAAACGGTCAGCGCCGAGATCGAGGCCGCCGAGGAAGAGGAGACGCAGATCCTCAGCCGCAAGACGGGCACGGACGAGCAGGTGGAGGAGCTGCGCAGGGAACAGCTCAGAGCCAGAGAGAGCGCCGCTTCCTGCGCGGACAGGATCACGGATTACGCTCGCCAGGTGGATCTGGGCAAGAACGAGATCCTTCGGATCATCAATGAGCGCGCAACGATCAAGTCCAGCATAGCGGGACTAGCGGCCAAAGAGGAAGAGAACGAGCGAAGAAGCCGGGAACTGGGCGAGGGGATCGACAGAGCCCAGTCCAGCGAGAGCGAGCAGGAGCAGATCATTGAGAAGCTGCGCCTGCAGTTTAGGGAGACCGGCGCTGAGATCGAAAATCTCAAGAAAAGACAGAAGGAGATCGACGATACCATCGCGGGCATGAAGAAACAGCTCGGCGAAGAGGACGAAAAACTCAGGGCATCCCAGCTCAGGTTCCACCAGGAAAAATCCCGTCTGGACGCGCTGGTCAACATCACACAGCGCTACGAAGGGTTCGGCGGAAGCGTCCGCAGAGTCATGCAGTGCAAGGACACCGAAAAGGGTGTCATCGGCGTCGTGGCGGACCTGTTCAAAACGGACAGAAAATATGAGACGGCGATCGAAGTCGCCCTGGGCGGCAATATCCAGAATATAGTCACTGAAGACACGGGCACGGCCAGACGGATGATCGAGATGCTCAAAAGAGAGAAAGCGGGACGTGCGACTTTCCTTCCGCTGAGCGACCTGGGCAGGCCCCAGGCCTTCAAGTATACAAAGATCCTCACGGAACCCGGCGTGATCGGCCTCGCCGACAGCCTGATCCGATGCGAGGAGAGATACCGCCCCGTGGCTTCCTCCCTGCTGGGCAGGATCGTGATCGTCGACCGCTTTGAACATGCGGCGGCGGTCAACAAGAAATACAGCCACGCCGTGCGCATGGTGACGCTGGAGGGGGAACTCTTTATGCCGGGCGGCGCCATCAGCGGCGGTGCTTTTAAAAACAGCAGCAATCTTTTGGGAAGACGCCGGGAGATGGCGGAGCTGCAGGAGAAGGTAAAGGGATACGAAAAGGAGACCGCCGATCACGAACAGGCCATCGAGGACATCAAGGCAGAGCGGACCGATCTGAGAAAAGAGCGGGAGGAAAACCGCCAGGCTCAGCAGAATGCCTATCTGAGACAGAACACGATCCGCATGGAGATCAACCGGCAGCAGGAAAAGAAAAAGGAAGCAGCCGGAAGCGCCCGCGAACTGGCCAGAGAGCAGCAGCTGATCAAAGAGCAGAGAAAGGAACTGGCGCAGCAGAAGGCCGAGGCGCAGGAAAAGCTTGAAAGATCTGCCGAGAATGAGCAGAAAATGAACGAGGCGGTCAGCGGACTGGAAAAGAAGCTGGCGGAGCTGCGCGAACAGGAAGGCGAGCAGACCCAGATCCTGTCCAAGTGGGATACAGAGATCGAAAAGATCCTGCAGCAGCAGTCCTATGAGCAGAAGGACCTGGACCGCGTCCGGGGAGATCTGGAAAGACGGAAGGCGGAGCTGGCGGAGATCGACGAGGCAATCGCCAAGAATGATGAGACGATCCAGACCGGTACCGACCGGATCCGGGAACTTGGCAGGCAGCTGGCGGATTCCGATCAGGACAAAGACGAGGGAAGAAAAGCGCTGACGGAGAAGAACGAACAGAAAGACAGGCTGAGGGAACGCCTGAGGTCGCAGATCGGGAAAAAGGACGCGCTCTCGGAACAGATCCACTCTCTGGATAAGGAATGCGTGCGTCTGAAGGACCGGCATGAGCGCCTGCAGGAGGAAGTGGACAGCCGCGCCGCCTATATGTGGGAGGAGTACGAGATCACCCTCAATGCGGCCAAAGAGCTCCGGGACGAGAGCCTGAGCGACATCCCTGCCCTCAAAAAAGAGATCGCGCAGATCAAGAGCCGGATCAAGGCCCTGGGCAGCGTGAATGTGGACGCCATCGAGCAGTACAGGGAGCTGATGGAGCGGTATACTTTCCTCAAGGGACAGCACGACGACCTGACCGGCGCCGCGGCAAGCCTTGAGAAGATCATCGCGGAGCTGGACGCCTCCATGAGAAAACAGTTCAGGGAGCAGTTCAGCAGGATTCAGGAGGAGTTTGACAAGGTCTTCAAGCTCATGTTCGGCGGCGGAAAAGGCCGGCTGGAACTGATGGAGGACCGCGACATATTGGAAGCCGGCGTACGCGTCATCGCACAGCCGCCGGGCAAGAAGCTTCAGAATATGAACGCGCTCTCGGGCGGAGAAAAGGCGCTGACGGCCATCGCGCTGCTCTTTGCCATACAGAATCTGAAGCCGTCGCCCTTCTGTCTTTTGGATGAGATCGAGGCGGCACTGGATGAGAGCAATGTTGTGCGGTTCGCAGAATACCTGCACAAGCTGACGGAGCACACGCAGTTCATCGTGATCACCCACCGGAGGGGGACCATGGAGGAAGCAGACCGGCTCTACGGCATCACCATGCAGGAGAAAGGCGTGTCAGCGCTGGTAAGCGTCGACCTGATCGACGAAAAGGAACTGGTATCCTGACAGGGAGCCGGATTGAGGATCCGGGCATACCGGATAGAATGGAAGGTGCCTATGGCAGATAATGAGAAATTGGGCTTTTTTGCCAGACTCAAAAAGGGACTGAGCAAGACCAAGGCGAATATTGCCGACAACATGGACCAGATCTTCAATACCTACGGGTATGAGAAGGTCAGTGAGGAATTCCTCGAGGAGCTGGAGGAGACGATGATCATGGGCGACATCGGCGTCCAGACAACGGAAGAGCTGCTCGATGACCTCAGACAGAAGGTGAAGGACGAGCGGATCAAGTATTGTCCCGACTGCCGTCAGGAGCTGATCCTGGGGATCCGCAACAAGATGAAGCAGCCGAAGGATGCGTACGATTTCGAGCAGGGGCCGGCGGTCGTCCTTGTGATCGGCGTCAACGGCGTCGGAAAGACGACCTCCATCGGAAAACTCGCGGCCAATTACCGCAAACAGGGCAAAAGAGTGCTGATCGCCAGTGCGGATACCTTCCGCGCAGCGGCCAACGAGCAGCTGGCGGAGTGGGCCAAGCGCGCCGGCGTCGATATCATCGGCGCTTCGGAAGGCTCGGATCCCGCCGCGGTGGTATATGACGCCGTGCAGGCAGCCAAGGCCAGAAAGACGGACATCCTGCTGGTCGACACGGCAGGAAGACTGCACAACAAGAAGAACCTCATGGCGGAGCTCTCCAAGATCGACCGGATCATCACCAGAGAGTACCCCGGGTGCTTCAGGGAAAACTGGGTGGTGCTGGACGGCACGACCGGGCAGAACGCCATTTTCCAGGCAAGGGAATTCGCGAGCGTGACGGACCTGACCGGCATTGTCCTGACTAAGATGGACGGCACGGCCAAGGGCGGCATTGCGATCGCTGTGCAGGCGGAGCTGGGGATCCCGGTGAAGTTTATCGGCGTGGGCGAGAAGATCGAGGATCTTCAGAAGTTCAACCCCGACCAGTTTGTAGATGCGATATTCTATTGATATTTTGAAAAGAAAGAACAGGACTTACATTATGGAGAATGGAGAGAAACTGACGCTGGCCAGATTTGAAGAGGCGTGCGAGGCGGTGGACAAGGTCACCCTCGACACTTCTTTGATCTATTCCGATTACTTCAGCGAGCTCACCGGAGGAAAGGTCTACCTGAAACCCGAGAACCGCCAGAGGACCGGCGCCTACAAGGTGAGGGGCGCCTACTACAAGATCAGCACCCTCAGCGATGAGGAGAGGGAGAAGGGACTGATCACGGCTTCCGCCGGAAATCACGCCCAGGGCGTAGCCTATGCGGCCAAGTGTTTCGGCGCCAAGGCGGTCATCGTCATGCCGACCACCACGCCGCTGATCAAGGTGAACAGGACCAAGGCGCTGGGCGCAGAGGTCGTGCTGTGCGGGGATGTATACGACGAGGCCTGCGCCTATGCCCTGCGCCTTGCGGAGGAAAAGGGATATACATTCATCCATCCCTTCGACGATCTGGATGTGGCCACCGGACAGGGCACCATCGCGATGGAGATCATAAAAGATCTTCCCCTGGTGGACGTCATCCTGGTTCCCGTCGGAGGCGGCGGACTGGCCACGGGCGTATCCACGCTGGCCAAGCTCCTTCGCCCTAATGTCAAAGTCATCGGCGTCGAGCCGGAAGGAGCAGCCTGCCTCAGAGCCTCCATGGAGGCCGGAAAAGTGGTGACGCTCCCGGCCATCGATACGATCGCGGACGGCACGGCGGTAAAGACGCCGGGCACAAAGATCTTCCCTTATCTGCAGAAAAACCTGGACGATATCATCACGGTCTCCGACCGGGAGCTGGTCGTCACTTTCCTGGATATGGTGGAAAACCACAAGATGATCGTCGAGAACTCGGGCCTTCTCTCTGTGGCCGCGCTCCGGCATCTGGCCTGCAGGGGCAAGAAGGTCGTGTCGGTCCTGAGCGGCGGCAATATGGATGTGATCACGATGTCCAGCGTCGTGCAGCAGGGGCTGATCATGAGAGACAGGATCTTCACGATCTCCGTGCTGCTTCCCGACAAGCCGGGCGAGCTGTACAAAGTGTCCGGCATCATCGCAAAGATGAACGGAAACGTGATCCGTCTCGAGCACAACCAGTTCGTCTCGATCAACCGCAACGTGGCGGTGGGCCTTCAGATCACGCTGGAAGCGTTCGGCACCGAGCACAAGAGAGAGATCATCAGCGCGCTGTCTGAAAACGGCTATAAGGTAAAGCAGGTACAGACCACGATCTGACCGGGCCTTCACACAGATATTCAAGCTGTGTACGGGCCCGGCTGCTGAACCGGTATTCTGGGGGTAAGAATGGAAAACAGAGAATCCGATAAGTCCAATCCCAATCGGGGCAGATTATTCTACTATCTGAATATCATTTTCCTGTGCATGGTCACTGCGGCGTCGCTGGCGATGGCGGTGATCTGCTTCGTGCGCCTGGAGAGGATGCGGGCCGAGGCGGAGCAGAAGAGTCAGGAGGGAACGCTCTACACGGACGCGCAGATCGAGAAGATCAAATACGCAGCCAGGGAAGGAGAGAGAAACCAGGTCCTTTTGGACATCCAGTCCTCCTTTGAGTCCGGCAAGAGCACGGTCTCTATGCTCAGAGACCTCTTTCCCGGGGATCTCGTGGTCATGTCCGAGGGGCGGTACTTCTTCTATCCGGTCAACCGGAATCTGGAGATGAACGGCTTTTCCAAGACGGATTTTGCCGTGGGCGAGAACGGCTTCATGGAATATACCGGCGAGAACGAGAATGTCAGTGTCAGCAGGGGCATCGATGTCTCCTCCTTAAACGGCGATATTGACTGGCAGAAAGTGTCGGAGGACAGAGTGGCCTTTGCCATGATGCGGGCGGCCTGCCTGGACAGCGACGGCCAGCTGGTGGAGGATGAAAAATTCGGGGAGAATATGAGCGGCGCCAAATCGGCCGGCATCCGCACGGGATGCTATGTGGACCTCGAGGCGGACAGCGAAGAGGGCGCGGAGAAGATGGCGGACTTTGTGCTCGAGCATCTGGGGATGACCCAGAGCGAGATGGGGGCGCCGGTCGCTGTACGCGTACAGGCGATCGACCGCACGGGAGAGATGAGCGGCCGGTCCGGCGAAGAGTGGACAAAGTGCGTGAGGGCTTTCTGCAGGAGGATCAAGAAGGCCGGATATCAGCCGGTCATCTGCGCGAACATCGCTTCTTTCAATATGCTGCTCAGAATGGATGAGCTGGAGGACTTTGACAAGTGGATCCAGGACTACGGCGACTATCTCTATTTTCCCTACAAGTTCAGCTGCTGGCAGTACAGCCTCAAGGGATCGGTGAACGGGATCGAGGGAGATGTGGCGCTGGACCTGAGCGTCATAGTCGAAAAAGACAAAAAAGAATCTGATCAGAAATAAGAAGAGTAAAGAAAAAACACTTGACACCTGTGCGGACGAAATGTATGATAGGTCAGGTGATGGAAAAAATAGTTGAGCAGGGCCTTCTGTATGATTTTTACGGGTCACTTCTCACCGGTCACCAGCAGGAGATCTACGAGAAGGTCGTCTATGAGAACTTATCGTTAAATGAGATCGCTGAAAGTGCGGGCATAAGCAAGCAGGCGGTGCACGACCTGGTGAGACGATGCACACTGATCATGCGGGGATATGAAGAGAAACTCGGGATGATTCGCCGCTTCGGCAGGATCAGAAAGTCTGCCGATAAGCTGAGGGAATTTGCCTCGTCGGAAGAGATCCCCCGGCAGCTGGCGCAGCGGCTCGTCAGGATCTCGGAGGAGATCTGCGAGGATCTGGAATCCTGAAGACAGAGACTGCGCACGTATTTATGACAGCGCATCGATCATATCATTAAAGGATTAACCATATGGCATTTGACAGCTTAACAGATAAGCTAAACAGCATATTCGGAAAGCTCCGCGGAAAGGGCAGGCTCACTGAGGCGGATGTCAAGGCCGCCATGCGCGAAGTCAAGATGGCCCTCCTGGAGGCGGACGTCAACTTCAAGGTGGTCAAGCAGTTCGTCAGCGCCGTGCAGGAGAGAGCGATCGGCGAGGAAGTGATGAACGGCCTCAATCCGGCGCAGATGGTCATCAAGATCGTCAACGAAGAGATGACGAACCTGATGGGAAGCGAGACAACGGAGCTCGAGCTGCAGCCAGGCAAGCAGATGACCGTCGTCATGATGGTCGGCCTGCAGGGTGCAGGTAAGACCACGACCGCGGCCAAGATCGCCGGAAAATTTAAGCAGAAGGGCAAAAAACCGCTGCTCGTTGCGCTGGATATCTACCGCCCTGCGGCGATCAAACAGCTGCAGGTAAACGGCGAGAAGCAGGGCGTGGAAGTCTTCACCATGGGCGACAGGCACAAGCCTGCGGATATAGCCAAAGCGGCCATCGAGCACGCGTCCAAGAACAAAGAGAATCTGGTCATCCTCGATACGGCAGGGCGCCTGCAGATCGATGAAGCGATGATGAAGGAACTGGAGGACATCAAGGATGCCGTCCCGGTTCACCAGACACTGCTGGTCGTGGACGCGATGACCGGTCAGGAAGCAGTCAATGTGGCCAAGACCTTCGACGAGAAGGTCGGCGTCGACGGTGTGATCCTCTCCAAGATGGACGGCGATACCAGAGGCGGTGCGGCGCTCTCCATCAAGGCGGTCACGGGAAAGCCGATCCTGTACGTCGGTATGGGAGAGAAACTCTCCGATCTGGAGCAGTTCTATCCGGACCGCATGGCGGGAAGGATCCTGGGCATGGGCGATGTGCTGACACTGATCGACAAAGCCCAGCAGGCGCTTGACAAACAGGATGAGGAAGAGAGCCGGGACATGGTGGCTCACCTCAAAAAGGGGAAGTTTGACTTCAACGACTATCTCAACAGCCTCAAGCAGATGCGGAAGATGGGCGGGCTGACCAGTGTTCTGGGCATGCTCCCCGGGCTGGGCATCAATAAGGACCAGCTGGAGAACGCCATCGACGACAAGCAGCTCAAGAGGACGGAAGCCATTGTCCTTAGCATGACGCCTGAGGAGAGGGCCAATCCCAAACTCCTGACGCCGCAGAGAAAATTCAGGATCGCCAAGGGCTCCGGCAACGATATCGCGGAGGTCAACCGCTTCATCAAGCAGTTCAACCAGATGTCCAAGATGATGAAGCAGGCCGGCGGCAGCGGCAAGAAAGGCAAGAGGCGCAGAAACAACAATCCCTTCGGCGGGATGGGCGGTTTCGGCGGAATGGGAGGCATGGGCGGCTTCGGCGGCAGAGGCGGATTCCCGTTCTAAACCATCAGGGCGGGGCACGCAGTGCATCGCCGCAATACCAATGTACGGATCAGATTTGATTCTGTTTAAATACAGTGTACGGCAGCGCATGACGCGGCCGGCACGCCATATTCAAAGAATGAGAAATATTTCAAGGAGGAGATCATGGCAGTAAAAATCAGATTGAAGAGAATCGGCGAGAAGAAGGTACCTATGTACAGAATCGTGGTAGCTGAGGCTTCCACGCCCAGAAACGGCAGAGCGATCGAAGAGATCGGCACCTACAATCCCAATACGGATCCCGCTGTAGTCAAGGTTGACGCAGAGGCAGCCAAGAAGTGGATCGCCAACGGCGCACAGCCCACTACTGTAGTCAAGAAGCTGTTCAAGCAGGCCGGCGTGAAATAATCTGTTGAGAAGACACAGTTAGTTCGGACCTGACAGTCGGAAGGAATATTTATGAGAGAATTAGTTGAATTGATCGCCAAGGCGCTTGTCGATCATCCCGATGAAG
>CACXGR010000194.1 GCA_902767235.1 uncultured Lachnospiraceae bacterium
CAGCATCCAGCTTGAGGACGGAGTAGGGCACGACGTTGCCGCTGTTCGGAAGTCCCGCGAGGATGCTCTGTGTGAAGTTCCAGCCCGAGTGTGCGGCCATGGCCATCCACAGACTGTCAAAATAGTAAACCATTGCACTGAAGAGAAATCCGGTCACTGCGAGGTCCACGAGCGCCATCGGTGATATGCCGTTGTTCCCGAGATGGATCGCCGCAAAGAACACCGAGTTGATGAGCACAGCCAGCCAGAACTTGCCTCTGTAAGTTCGCAGTACTCTCTGGTAGACGAAGGCACGGCAGACCATTTCCTCTGCCGCTGACTGAATAAACACTGCAATGAACAGGATGATAAAAGGTATCGGCTCGAACCTGTCAAAGTACAGCTTAATATCTCCGTGCATCCACGCCATCAGGATACATGCGCCGTTCATTCCGATTCCGATCAGGTAGCCGATCAGAAGATTCAAGGCATTGTTGCCCTTGCATCCGGTTCCGTACGCTTTGAACAGGGAACGGTTTCTCTTGATGAGTCCGTTTAAAAAGAGTACGAGCCATATTCCGGCGAATATAAAATAAAGGCCCGCTGTGGTGCCGAGGTCCGTATGCTGTGCGCCTGATAGCAGATAGACAATTCCGCCGATGATCTGCCCGATCGTGATCAGCGCGTAAGCCAGTATGCAGGTCCAGATCGCGGAATCAAAAATGATCTGCGGGATCGACTTTTTGACTTGTTGTTCGTTGTTTTCCATAACATGATCCTCTATTTCTATTTGTTGCTTTGCTCTTATTTCTGTATTAGTATACGCTTTGCTGTCAAGTTGTACATGGCGGTTTTTAAACGACCTTAAAGTTAGTTTATACCCACCTGGGGTCAAACGACCTTTAAGGTCATGTGACAAAGGTCATCTGACAAACGAAAAAAGCCGCGCAGCGGGGCAATCCTCACTGCGCGGCTTTTTATAATATCCGATGATTCGATGACCGAAGATCTGCTAAATCGAAGATCTTCTGATTAAGACAGGTATTCTCAGTCGATGAAGCCCATTCTCTCGAGTGTGCCCAGAACCTGATGGCGTCCCGCCCATGTGCCGTCGATGATCCTTCTTGCGAGGACGGAGTCACCGATGTTGATGAGCTCGGTTGCGGGAAGGCTGTCAGCGAGAGCGGTCAGATCAGCGAGCACAGGTGCGTTCGCACGCATGCCGAGGCAGATGAAGCCGAGATCGAAAGGCATCTCTACGATCTCACCCTCCGGTGTCTTGACGACAAAGGAGTGAGGACGCACTTCCTGAAGTGCTGTTTTGGTCAGCTGATGAACGCCGTGCTTCACCATGCAGGCAGTGGTGCTTGCCTTGGAGGAAGCATCCAGTCCGTTGCCGATGATGGGCATCATCTCGATGATGGAGACGTCAGCGCCCTTGGGTGCAAAGAATTCGACAACATCCAGACCGACAGCGCCGCCGCCGATGACGATGACCTTCTTGCCTTCGAAGCTCTCCGGACACTCTTTCTTCTCAATCTTCTCGATCAGGTCGAAGACAGTGTAGACATCCGCATCTGCGTTGTTCAGGCAGTCATGCAGGCCCTTGATCGGAGGCAGGAGCGCGACGGAACCGGTGCTGTTGACGATCAGATCGGGCTGCAGGGAAGCGACCAGATCTGCGGTGGCGTCGGTGCCGGTCATGATTTTCAGGTTGTCAAGATGCTCTGCGCGATAGATCAGATACTTGGGAAGATCATACAGTCTCTTCTTATCCGGGATCTTGGAGATCTCTGTGGACAGACCGCCGAGATACTCTTTTTTCTCAATAAGTGTTACGTCACAGCCGACTTCCGCTGCTGTGCAGGCCGCCTCGAGACCGGCGGTACCGCCGCCGACAACGACTACCTTGCAGGGCTTGTTGATCGGGTGTTTCTTGTATTCTTCGCCGTTGATGATGTCAGGGTTGACCGTGCAGCGAAGCGGGCGATTGCCGCCGATACGGTTTCCGACACAGCCGATGTTGCAGGAGATGCACTTACGGATGGTGTTGACGTCGCCGTATTTAGCCTTGTTGCACCACTCGGGATCTGCGATCAGGCCGCGGCCGATACCGATGAGATCAGCGGTGCCGTTTGCAATGATATCCTCAGCGACCTGGGGATCGCGGATATTGCCGATCGCGATGCAGGGCTTGTGGAACTTGTCCTGAACGGCCTTTGCCATATATGCTCTCCAGCCGTCCGGGAGCCAGTTGGCGTCGATCTGATACTGGATCGTGGGGTTCAGAGCGGAAGAGGTATCGAACATATCCACTTCGTCATTCAGGAACTCCAGATACTCCAGTGTATCCTCTACATGGTTTCCGGGATCGACGAGCTCATCGACTGACAGGCGCAGGGAGATCGGCATTCTGGGGCCGACTGCCTTGCGGACTTCATCGATGACCATGCGGCAGAAGCGGGAACGGTTCTCTGCGGATCCGCCGAACTCATCCGTGCGGTCATTCATGGAAGGGGAGAGGAACTGGCTGATCAGGTAGGAGTGGCCTGCATGGATCTCGACCATGTCAAAACCTGCGATCTGCGCTCTTCTGGCTGCTGCGCCGTAATCCTTTGCAATGCTTTCCAGCTCTTCTTTGGAAAGAGGGCGAGGGATCTCTCCGCCGGGCTTGGAAGGAAGCGTGGAGGCGGAGACGGGCTGCATGCCGATCCTTGAACTCATGGCAGAAGCACCGGCGTGATTGATCTGAACGCCTACCTTGCCGCCGTATTTGTGAACCGCTTCTGTCAGATTCAGAAGACGGGGAATGTAGCAGTCCTTATCCATACGGAGCTGTGTTGTGCCGTTGGATCCTTCCGGATACTTCACACAGACATTCTCGACAATGATCAGTCCAGTGCCGCCCCGAGCTCTTTTCTCATAATACTTGATGTGCTCGTCAGTGAGTTCCCCTGTATGACCGGCGAGATCGCTGCCCATGGGCATCATAACAACGCGGTTCGGCAGCGTCATGCCGCGGATGGTGATCGGACTGAAGAGATTCTTGAAATTGTTGCGCATGTAACACCTCCAAATAATATAATTGAATACCCTAGTTTATAGGTTTTGGTTTATTATTTTATTATATATTTTTTTGACAGTGAAAACAACTTGATGGAGGCACGAATATGTATGGAGAGAGAAAACACCCCTTGCTGATTCTGCTGCTTTCGGCCGCTATGGTATGCCTCATGGCGGGATGCGGCCAAAAGACTCAGGGCAGACCGGAAGCGGCAGCCGGGAGTACTGCGACGGTGCAGGCCGATGCCGCGGCAGCAAAGAAGACCGGCACCGAATCAGCGGCGACGTATGAAAAAGCCGGCGAATATCTGTTTTCTTATTATGGCATTGAGCCGGATCAGGAGATCACGCTTAAGAGCGTAAACGAAATGATAGCAGCGCTCGGGGGTGAGCCGATCACCGGGGATGCGCTGTCTGACGGCGCTGTGATCAAAGCCGGCATTAAGCTCGCGGGACTCGACGAACTGGCACAGAGCTACCTCAATGAGGCCGCACCCGACAAAGCGGCGAAGGTGCTGGAGGCGGACGGTATTTTGACGGAAGAAGCGTATATGCCGTATGTGGCCTGTGCTGCGGACCTGGGCTTATATGCAAAAGACCGCCCCTTCGACATCAGGGTGTTCCTGTACCGCTGTATGGAAATCGCGGGAAAAGGGCGTCATTATCTGGGCCGGCTCTCGGATGATGACCTGATGGAAGAAATGCAAATGGTGCTGGACAGCATGAGCATTTTTGAGAACCGGGAGCTGGAGGATCTGGGGACGGAACTGGTCCTGGACGGAATAGTCACGGGATACGGTCTGAAATATGCCGGCTGCGAAGCCCGCTTTTTGGATCCCTATACGATCAAGTACAGCCACAGCGATTATCAGCACGCCGTGCAGCTGGCCGGGCTTTTGCGCAGTGAGGGAATGGACGGCTATGTCCAGCTTGAGCCCAAGGTCTCCGTCTATGAGTACCTGAAGGAATGGGGAACGCCTCCCGCCCCCTCTCCGACATATGCGGTTCAGAAGACAGAGAACGGGCGCTATCTCTGCTACAGCATTGAATATGATCTGATGATCGAATTTGACAGCGCGGAGGATAAGGAAAAGTTCCACGACATGATCGAGAACTATGCCAAAAAATATGATGACAGAGTCGATGAGAATGGAAATCCTACCGCAAAGCTCCTCACGGAGTCATGGTGGCAGCCGCTGTACAGTTCTGCCGTACCTGTAAGGAATGAGGAATTTAAGGAGATGATCGACAACGTGGTCTATGACAAAACAGGGAAGTACTCGATCCATACATTTACGCTGCCCGAAGGGACTTCCGCTGTCACAGATAAGGTCGCTGAGGCCGCGCCGGAACTTGAAATGAGTCCGTTTAAAGTTTACGTCAACCCGGCATTTTTCCGATACGTGACCGGTACGGATCATCAGTAAGCGCTTGCTTTGACTCAGACTTGACATTCACATCCTGTAAACTTATTATAAAGAATAGTTGAATACGTACTGGGGGAGCTTTTTGCTGAGAGTGCGGCGCATGCTGCAGACCCTTTAACCTGATCCGGGTAATGCCGGCGTAGGGAAAGGTTTATTTGTGTTGGCAATTTGGGCTTTTCCTGCAGGGGAAAAGCCCTATTCTTTTGAAGGACATTCCCGCAGGATGCTTCCGGCAGTCATTTTAACAGGAGGAGAATGAAATGAACGCAAATGTGGCAATTCAGGTACTGCCTTCCGTACTGGAAGACGAAGAGATCGTCAGGATCGTTGACGAGGTGATCGACTATATTAAGAGCACCGGTGTGACGTATTATGTCGGTCCTTGTGAGACCGCGATGGAAGGCGACTACGAAGAACTGATGGAGATCGTCAGGCAGTGCCAGTATATCGCGATCAAGGCGGGCGCACCTTCCGTGATGAGTTATGTTAAGATCACCTATAAGCCGGAAGGGGAAAAGCTTACGATCGAGCGGAAGACGGCAAAACATCATATGAACGATTAACAAGGCGGAATATGAGCAATCGAGAGCCGGCAGGCAAAAAATCAACATATAGAAAGCATATGAACACCCGGAAGGCGGCAGATATCCTGACACCGCTGGCCTTTATCGCTGCGGCACTGGTCATCTGGCAGTTCGTCAGCATGTCCGGCATCGTGCCGAACTACATGCTGCCGTCCCCCACGCAGGTCGTGCGCGCGCTGATCGCTGACTTCCCGCTGCTTATGCAGCACAGCCGGGCGACCCTGACCGAGGCCGGCCTTGGACTTGTGTTCGGCGTGGCGCTGGGCTTTACGGCAGCGGCTCTGATGGATACGTTTCCCCTCGCGAGACGCGGCCTGTATCCGATCCTGGTGATCACACAGACGATTCCGCCGGTCGCCATCGCGCCGCTCTTGATCCTGTGGTTCTCCTACGGGATTGCGCCGAAGGTCGTGCTGGTGGTGCTGGTCTCCTTTTTCCCGCTGGCGGTGGGACTGCTTGAAGGGTTCCAGTCCGTGGACGAGGACATGATCCGGCTTATGAAGTCCATGAAGGCGACCCGCTGGCAGATCTTCCGGCATGTGAAAATGCCGGCTGCCATGGGACAATTCTTTGCCGGGCTCAAGATCGCCGTATCCTATTCCGTGGTCGGCGCCGTGATCGCCGAATGGCTGGGCGGCTTTGAAGGTCTCGGCGTGTACATGACACGAGTCAAAAAAGCGTACAGCTACGACAAGATGTTCGCAGTGATCATAATGGTCTCCACACTGAGCCTTCTTTTGATGGCGCTGGTCAGGATCCTGCAGAAAAAGTGTATGCCCTGGGCATATCTCAATGAAAAGTAACAGAAGGAGAATACAATGAAAGTGAGAGTAGGAAAGAGAATCATCGCTTCCGGCCTGGCACTGGCTGTCGCCATGACGCTTGCCGCATGCGGAAGCAGCACCGCTCAGAAGACGGAAGAGACGCCGGCGGAGGAAGCCGCGGCGGAGACACCCGCGGACGCAGCGGCAGAGACCCAGGAAGAGGCTCCCGCGGATGCAGCAGCAGAGGCTCCCGCGGATGCAGCGGCAGAGACTCCCTCGGACGCAGCGGCAGAGCTCAAAGAGATCACGCTGGTCCTGGACTGGACGCCCAACACTAACCATACCGGGTTCTATGTTGCCCAGGCGCAGGGATATTATGAAGAAGCAGGGCTGAAAGTCAACATCATCCAGCCGCCGGAGGACGGTGCCGTCATGATGGTCGCATCCGGAAATGCGGAGTTCTGCGTCGATTTCCAGGATTACCTGGCGCCCGTATTTGCCTCCAAGGACCAA
>CACXGR010000195.1 GCA_902767235.1 uncultured Lachnospiraceae bacterium
CGTCCGCCTCCGAGCTCTCCGCAGTGTCCGCCGCCGTACCGTTGAATGTGAACAGCGCATTGAAGGTAAAGACGGCTGCCGCTATAAATATGGTGAAACGAAGTATTCGCATGGAAATCCTCCTTAATCTGTGCTGAGCACTGTCAGTATACCATATAGAAAAAGGCAAATTGTTACCATTTCATGAAATTGTCCGCAAATTAACGAAAACTTCGTACAATTTTGCGGGAATTCAATTCTGACGAACATTGTAAAATCATGTTAAAATATAGTATATAAAGCAGTAAAATCCAAGTTTCTTCCGCGCGCCGGGCGCCCGCTCAACAAAAGCGGCGATCCAAAAGAAAGGTGGTAATATGGCGCAAAAAGTGACAGGCATCAATGCGAACGCAAGACGAAGAAGAGCGACGACGAAGCAGCAGAGAGAAGAGATAAGAAGAAACGAGATCGAGCAGCTGATGATTCAGATCAGCTTATTGCGCGGACGGCTTACGGATGTTACTGAACAGAGAGAGGCGATGGCACTTCCGAATCTGGAAGGAATGGATGTGGAACATTCGCAGTACGGACACGGTACTGTCAGCGAGCAGAAGGACGCAGTGCTGACGATCGAGTACTCGGACAAGGTGCGCAAGCAGAAGCTTCCTTTTGTGATCGCCAGCGGTTGTGTAAAGGTGAATGACAGTGAAGCCACTGAGAACTGCATAAAGATCTCTGACCTCGACAATGAACAGTCGAAGCTCAGGAAGGAGATCCAGTACAAGGAGAGTTGGATCTCAGATCTGCAGAAACAGGGCTGAATGTTTGGCAACAGCCTTCAACACGGATAACATGAATCAGGCTGCGGGACGACAGATCCTGCAGCCTTTTGCTTTACGAGAAAGGGGGCCGGCGCATGGGCGTTTTGGAAGCATTTTGGAGGCGCAGGGAGCGCCGCATCAGGATGGAGCTCTCGCGGCAGGCGCACCCCGACGCGCAGCGCGTGGAGGCGGCCGTGGACAGGATCCTGCGGCGCGCCGGCGCCCGGCCGCACACCGATGGCCGGGGTCTGGAGACGCCGGCTGCGCCGGATCCGCATCGGCTCTTTGAATTTGAGCGTGAGGTCGAGGAGATCTCCGATGCGATCAGAAGTCTGCTGGTGAGCGACCGCACCGCGGGGAGCAGCACCGCGGGAAGCGGCGCCGAAGCCGGCGATGCAGCCGCAGACAGTGACCGCGCCGCCGGCCTGCGCATCTGCCGCAAGCTGTACGAATTTGCCGAAGAGACGATGGCGGACAGCTATATGCCGCTCTACCTCTACCTGTTGTACCGGTATGCGCAGGCGCTGCTGGACGCGGGACAGCCGGAGGCGGCACTGGAGCGCTTTCAAGCGCTCTATGACGGAACGGAGAGGCTGATCGGGGTGAACAATTCATATGGGATCAGCTGCCTTGAAAGGGTGGCGGCAGCGGCAGGACAGGCAGGTCAAAAGACGGTGGCCGCGGCTGCAATGGAGGCGATGCGCAGGACCGCGCGCGAGGCGTTTGAGGAAAACAGCGCCATGGCGCTGGCGGTGGAGCGCATTGTCAAGGCGTGAGCGGCAGCGAAGAAGGCACAAAGCAGGCAAAGCAGGAAAGAAATGCCATTTTGATTGTATTCAGCCGTTTTTTGGGATACAATATGATGGATTAGCGAGTGAAAGCGCGGGTCCGGCAGGCGCCGGCCGCCGCCGCTATGTAAGTTGGTGTCAGGGTTTTGAGAGATACGATTTTGAGGTAAATGCCGAATGCAGTTTACAGAGAGCGAAGTGCGGGAGATCCTTCACGAAAATGAAATACTGAAGCAGGACCTTCGGGATGCCCGGGAGGAACTGGTGGCGACGTCCAGGCTGTACGACACGATGGTGGCCGGGACCAGGAACCTGCTGATCCTCAGTGACGGGGGAAACCGAAGCGCGGTCTATGTTTCGCCCAATGTGGAGGAAGTGCTTGGCCTGCCCAGAGAGCTGGTCATGAGCGACATACGCGAGCTGGGTCCTGACTCCGGCGAGATACCTGACGAGAAAATGTTCGAGGAAGACGGGGAGGACGGAGAAGACGAGGAAGGCGGAGAGGACAAGACGGGTCTTGGCAAGATCGTTCGCTCCGACGTCGAATGCATCGACCGCAGGACCGGACTTCCCAAAGCCTATCACAGAAGCGTGACCAGGGTGCTGGGCGTCGGCGGCAAGAACCGCTATCTGACCGTGTATCTGGACGCGGAGAGCGGGACGGCGGACACAAGCCGCCTGCATGAGCTGCTCTACAACGGAACCGTCGCCGTGCACAACCGCATGCTCAAGGGAATGTCCCACGACCTGCGCACGCCCCTCAATTCGATCACGGGATTTGTCCTGCTCCTGATGAAGAACGCGGACAATTCCGCCAAGGTGATGGAGTATGCGCACCGCATCGGCATGTCCTGCCAGGACCTGCTGGTCATGATCAACCAGATCATGGACATGAGCGGCAGCGACAAGAACAGCACAGAGGCCGACAACCGCGAATTTGCCCTGGGCAAGATGATCGAGGAGATCTCCGATGTGATCCGCAGCAAAGCGCAGATGAAGCATCAGAGCTTCGAGGTGCGCACAGCGGGCATTGAACACGATATTTTCCTGGGCGACCGCATCCGGATCACGGAAGTGCTGATGAACCTGCTGAACAATGCCGTGCAGTACACGGACGAAGGCGGAGAGATCTCGCTGACCGTGATCGGCAGAGAGGCGGACGACCCGGATTTCAGAGACCTCTCCTTTGAGGTGCGGGACAACGGCATCGGCATGAGCAGTGAGCTGCAGAAGCGGCTCTTTGACAATGTCGGAAGACCGGACCGGATCCCCGGCATGCAGGGATCGGGCGTGGGCATCGCGATGGCCAGAAAATTTGTGGCCCAGATGGGCGGCACGATCTCCGTGCAGAGCACGCTCGGGCAGGGCACGACTTTCTTTGTGGGACTCAGACTTGAGACCGTCGGCCACACCGAGGACACATTCTGGAGCGACCACGGCATCCGGAGACTCCTTGTCGTGGGAGAGACGATGAATGAAGCTTCCAGGATCTGCAACCTTCTGAGGGCTGCAGGACTGGATACAGAATATACGGCGAGCGGCTACGGCGCGCTTCAGATGGTGGAACAGGCCAATATGGAAGACCATCGTTTTGACCTGCTGCTGATGGACCGCGATATACAGGACAAGCTGTACACGGAAGTCGCCGGAGAGATCCGCGAAATGTCCTGGATCCGGACGCCGGCCATCATCCTGATGTCGGACAAGGCGGAACATTTCACGCAGAACGTACATAAGGCAGGCATCGCCGCGATCATGCCCAAGCCTTTCTTCTACTCCACTTTCAGACAGATCGTGGGAGAGATGAACCTGAGTGAGGACGGACAGGGCGGCGGGATCAGCCGTGCGTACACCAATCCACTGGGCGGCCTGCGCTTCCTGGTGGCCGAGGACAACAAGATCAATGCGGATGTGCTCAAGGAGCTTTTGGAAGTGGAAGGCGCCCGCTGCGAGATCGCAGGAAACGGAAAGGCGGCGGTCGCCATGTTCCGCAATTCCCGCCCCGGCTACTACGACATGATCCTGATGGATATCCGCATGCCGCTTCTGGACGGCTACGGCGCGACGGATGAGATCCGAAAGCTTCCCAGGGAGGACGCGGCGGTGATCCCTATTTTGGCGATGACGGCGGACACCATGGAGGAAGATGTGGAGCGCGCATTCGCGTGCGGGATGAACGCGCATATTCCGAAGCCGCTCAGCATTCAGGTGCTCAACAAAGAAGTGCAGCGGCTCCGCGAGGGCAGATGAGAGGCGCCGGCCGGGTGCGCAGGCATTGGGGGAAATGATGGAACTGGAACGTATTGCTTCTGATCTATACCGGGGATTTCCCAGACAATCCGACAAGCTCTCGAGGGAGATGGAACGTCTCCTGACGCTCCTTGAGGAGACGGGCACAGCCGTGATGATGGAGATCGAGAAGGAAAAATACAAGAAGGACAAGGACGCCGGCAAGATCAAGGAGTACCGCAGGATCTACCGCAGCATCCGCAAGGAGATGGACAGCGTGGAGGCCTGCCGGGACCGGTTCAGCCAGGAGCAGAGCCTCATGAGAGCGGAGCGGGAGCGCGGCGCGCAGGAGCGGATCGACTACGACGCCTACCGCGTGGACGAGACCGTGCCTTACACGCTGGACAGTGTGCTGACCAACAAGAAACCGGCCGCCTTCTCCATATATGGTCAAAAGATCGAGGTCGATAGCTGGAAACAGATGCTCCTTCAGGTCTGCGCCTATCTCAATCGGATGAACCCCATGCTCTTTGTCAGCCTGGAGACGGACCCGGATCTGCAGGGCCGCAAGAGACCTTACTTATCCAGGGACGGCCTGGGCCTGGACACACCTGCCAAAATACCGGACGCCGATCTCTATGTGGAGACCCATTTCAGCGCCCGCTATTTTAAGAAGATGATCTCCAAGTTCCTGCGCAAATATGACATTCCCGAGGACGCGGTCCTGATCTACCTGAGGAAGGACTTCACATCGCTTCACGAGGAGACCTCCCGGGTCAGAAGGGCGGCGCCGCCCGCAGAGGCAGTGCAGCCGGAAAGGGAGCAGGAGGAGCAGCTCAGCTTTTCTTTCGACAGCGAGGGAAATTGGAACGGATAAGGGGACACTATGTATAAGAATTTTATATTTTGCGGGGCCGCACTGGTGGACGACGTCGACGTCGCCTCCATTGACGCCTCGGATCTGACGCCGGGTGCCTTGGAGAATTTCCTGAGGAGCCTGGCGCCTTCCTTGCAGGAACTTGCTTTTAATCTGGTGGCGGCGCTGATCATTTTTCTGGTGGGCAGAAAGCTGATCAAGCTGCTGCTCAAACTTCTGGACAAGTTTCTCGGGCACACGTCCGTGGACGCCGGGGTAAGCAGCTTTCTGATGTCGGCGAGCCGCGTGCTCCTGTATATCTTTCTGTTCTTCATGATCGTGGGGCAGCTCGGTGTCAACACCGCGTCCATCGTGACGGTGCTGGGCGCTGCCGGCCTGGCGATCAGCATGTCCCTGCAGGGAAGCCTGTCCAATGTGGCCGGCGGTATTTTGATCCTCCTGATGAAGCCCTTCAAGGTGGGGGACTATGTGAGCACCACCTACGGGGACGGGACCGTAAGATCGATCGGGCTGGTGTACACGACGATGGTCACG
>CACXGR010000196.1 GCA_902767235.1 uncultured Lachnospiraceae bacterium
GACCGGCTCCGCTTCCTCGATTTCCGACGCGGGCGCCGCTGCGGATACCTCCGGCACATTCGATGTCCCGGTTACCGCAGAGATCATGTTCTTTCCCGGTTCTGTCAGAATAAAGAATGCCGCAGCGAGCGTGCCCAGGAGGATCGCGCTGATCTCCCTGCGCAGCATCTTCTCTTTCTGCCGCTTCACTCTCTTCCTCCTGCGGCCGCCTGATCCGCGGCTCACGTTCTGGCCGGTCCCGTCTCTCCGGGTTCTGTCCTCATTGTTCTGCATGGTGATCCCCTTCGCCAAATATTATGTAAATTTTCTCCTTCGTTCTTGATTTTCTCCGATTCACTGGTTAGGATAAGCTGACAAGACACTTTTTATCATTTCTTAGACATAATCTATCGAACCTGTACTTATCTGTAAAGAAAGGATCTATGCTGCAGCTTAAGAATATCAAGAAAAAATACAATACCGGCGGTTTCGAGCAGATCGCCCTGGACGACGTCTCCCTCAATCTGCGGGACAACGAGTTTGTCGCCATTCTGGGTCCCAGCGGATCCGGAAAGACCACTCTGCTCAACATCATCGGCGGACTGGACCGCTACGACAGCGGCGATCTGATCATAAACGGGGTCTCCACCAAAAAATACAAGGACCGCGACTGGGACTCCTACCGAAACCACACGGTCGGTTTCGTCTTCCAGTCCTACAACCTGATCCCCCACCAGACTGTCCTGCAGAACGTGGAGCTGGCGCTGACGATCGGCGGCATCTCCAGCGACAAGCGGCGGCAGATGGCGCTGGATGCTTTGGAGAAAGTGGGTCTAAGGGACCAGTCCCACAAAAAGCCCAACCAGATGTCAGGCGGCCAGATGCAGCGTGTCGCCATCGCCAGGGCGCTGGTCAACGATCCCAAGATCCTTCTGGCGGACGAGCCGACAGGCGCTTTGGACACAAAGACTTCCGTGCAGGTCATGGACCTGCTCAAGGAAGTGGCTGATGACCGTCTGGTCGTCATGGTGACGCACAACCCGGAGCTGGCACAGGAATACGCCAACCGCATCGTCCGCCTCAAAGACGGCGTCATCATCAGTGACACCAATCCGCTGGAGATCGAGAACGAGGAGCCCGCCGTTCACAGGAACCTGGGCAAGGCGTCGATGTCGCTCCTCACTTCCTTCGGCCTGAGTCTCAACAACCTCATGACCAAAAAAGGCAGGACTTTCCTGACCTCCTTTGCGGGCTCCATCGGTATCATCGGCATCGCTCTGATCCTGGCGCTCTCTACGGGCTTCCAGAATTATATCGACCAGATCCAGGAGGAGACGATGAACAGCTATCCGCTGACCATCAATGCCGAGGCCGGCGATCTTGCGAGCACTATTTTGGCCATGCGGGCAGACGCTGAGAACAAGGGACCGGAGGGCATGCTGCGGGAGCAGCAGTATATCACGTCCTTTACGGATTCCATCTCCAACAATGACCTGAAGAGCTTCATGGATTATCTGGACGCCCACGCGGATGAGTACAAGGATGACGTCCGAATGATCAAGTACATCTACTCCGTCACGCCGCTCATCTACACGATCGACGCGTCGGACAATCTGGCCCAGATCCATCCGAGTGCCAGCCTGAACGAGAACGGCAGCATGATGACATCACTGATGTCCAACAGCGGATCCGGCGGTATGACCACCTTCTCTGAGATGATCGAACCCGAGCGCATGAAGGAGGAATACCAGCTTGCCTACGGCAAATGGCCGTCCAAATATAACGAGCTCGTCGTCTCCGTCAACGACCCCAACCAGATCTCCGATCTGCTGCTGTACTCTCTGGGCTTTCGCGATACCAAGGAGCTGAGCGACATCATCAAGGATCTCTACATGGGCGAGCACGTCACCGTGCACAATGAGCCGATGACGATCACTTACGACGAGCTGCTGGGACGTGAGCTCAGGCTCATCAATCCAAGCGACAAGTACAAGTATAACGAAGAATACGACATTTACGAGGACATGTCCGACGATGACGACTACATGATGGATGTCTATGAAAATGCGGAAGCTCTGAAGATCACGGGCATCATTTATAAGCCCCGGGAAAAGGGATCCTCCTCTTCCTCCGCGACCGGCGTCCTCTATCTTCCCGAGCTCACCGATTATGTCATGCGCCAGGCGACGGAATCCGAGATCGTGCAGAAGCAGCTGGCAGACTCCGGGCTCAACGTCTTCTCCGGCAAGACCTTTGATGATGAAGAGGACGATGAGAATCTGGACTTCGAAGATATGATCAGCATCGACAAGGATCTGCTCGCAGAGGCTTTCGTGGTCAACGGGGATTTCGGCGACGTGAGCATCGACGAAGATGACATGAAAAACATCGTGATGGATTCCTCCAAAGCCGTCGTCGACAGCATAGACGAAGTGACAGAAGGCATGGTCAAAGCCGTGACTGAAGCCGATTCCGCCTTTGCCAAGGGCGTCATCGAGGGGTATCAGAAGATCGCCGCGGTCACTGTCAACAACTCCACCGCTCCCGAGGCCGCTCCGGATGTATCCGCAGTCACGCAGATCCTGGAAGGACAGCTGGACGAGATCAAAAAGCAGTCTGAAGAAGCGGCCAGACCTGCAGCTTCCGAGGCGGTGAAGGCACAGATCGGGGCCGTCACGTCCCAGCTCCGTGCCGCCTCCTCCGTCGAAGAGGCGGAGGCAGTCATTGACTCCCTGGGCCTGGATGAGGAAGCCGCTTCGCAGCTCAAGGCGGCCATCACAGAGATCCCCGCTCAGGCGCCCGATGCTTCGGAAAGCGCATCTTCCGGCGTGACCGACAGCGGCGTCAATGAACACGCACAGGCCGCTGAGCCGGCGTCCTCTCCTGCCATCGACGTAACCGCGGCGGTCGCGGCGATCGAGGCCATGGAGGAGTCAATGGTAGACGCCGCTGTGGAAAAGGTCGTCCAGGAGGCAGCCAAGCCGCTGCAGGACAAGATCGATGCGCTCGAGAGCGCATCGTCCAAGGCGGAAGCCGACGCTGTGATCGACGGCATGGATCTCGACGATACGCAGTCCTCCATGCTTAAGAGCATGATCGTCAAAAAATTCGAGGACGGCGGCGACACCTCTTCCACCAAATATATTACGCTGGCATACCTGGACGCCTACAAGCAGAAAGCCATCACCGACGAGAGCATCGGAGAAATGGTGGGCAAGATCGACAAGATCAAGCTCAATCCCGCTACCACTAAGAAGATCGTGGAAGAGTCCTTCGACAACTATTACGGGAGCCTGACACCCGATTCCAACGGCCTCGTGGCCGTAAGCGATCTGCCTTCCACGGATGAAGCCATCAATAAGGCGCTGGAAAACAACAGCTCCGCCCTCTTTGAAGAGGGATACAGCCTGGCCAAAGAATACATGGCCGCTCTGGTCGCCAAAGGGACCGGTGAAGCGCTGTCCAAGGCCATGGCGCCCATCAGCGACATGTTCAGCGGGATGGACGATCTTTTGACGATCGATGAGGACAAGTTTGCGGATGCCTTCCAGTTCAACAAAGATGAGGACGAGCTGAGCCGGATCATGGAGGCAATGATCTCGGGCAAAGACAACTCCTATAAGGGCAATCTCCTGAAGCTGGGCTATCAGAGCAAGGACGACCCCTCCGGGATCTCTTTCTATTTTAACGACTTCGAGTCCAAAAACCGCTTCACCGAATTTCTGGAGAACTACAACGACATCTCCAAGGAGGAGCAGAAACTGCAGTACACGGACATCACAGGAATCCTGATGGGCTCCGTGGAGACGATCGTGAACGCTGTCACCTACGTGCTGATCGCGTTTGTCTCCATCTCCCTGATCGTGTCCTCCATCATGATCGGGATCATCACCTACATCTCCGTTCTGGAGAGGACCAAGGAGATCGGTATCCTGCGCGCGATCGGCGCCTCCAAGAGAAACATCTCCTCCATCTTCAATGCGGAGACCTTTATCATCGGAATGCTGTCCGGGGTGATCGGCGTGGTCGTCACCCGGCTCCTGCTCTTCCCCATCAATGATGTGATCCACAAAGTCACGGAGATCGACGACATCACGGCCGTGCTCGAGCCCTGGGCGGCGATCGCCCTGGTGGCCATCGCCACGGTCCTGACCATGATCGGCGGACTGATCCCGTCGCAGTCGGCCTCCAAGAAGGATCCCGTCATCGCACTTAGGACGGAGTGAACATAAACACGCGAAAACACGCGACCTTTGAGGTAGATTGACCCCAGGTGGGGTATATCTAAGCCTTTTGGGCCGCGTGTTTCATCTTTTCATATCAGACGCTTATTCGCTTTTTCAAAGTCGATGGTGCCGGCCTGAGCTGCCGCCGCTCAGCGGTTGTCCACTCTCTCAGGATACATGTCATACCATGCCAGACGGTTCTCCGCCATTTTCTCCCACTTCGTTCCGGGTTTTCCATAATTGCAGTAGGGGTCGATCGAGATCCCTCCCCGCGGCAGGAAACGCCCTTTCACCTCAATATATTTTGGATCCATCAGCGCGATCAGGTCCTTCATGATCTTGTTCACACAGTCCTCATGAAAGTCCCCGTGGCTGCGATAAGAAAACAGATACAGCTTGAGGCTCTTGCTCTCCACCATTTTGCGCGAAGGAACATATGAAATGATGATATTGGCAAAATCCGGCTGTCCTGTGATCGGGCACAGAGAAGTGAACTCCGGGCAGTTGAATTTGACCCAGTAGTCATTTTCCGGGTGCTTATTATCAAAGATTTCCAGAAGGCCCGGATCGTATTCCGCGCTATAGTGCACATTTTTATTTCCCAGGAGCGTCAGCCCCTCATCTTCCCTGCTTCTGTTCTCACTCATATTTCTCCTCCTGTTCTGTCGGCCGGCAGTTAGTTTTCTGCCGCCCGTCCCGATCGGCGGTGCATTTTCAGTGCCGGATCCTCAACTCCATTTGCCGCGAACGCCGCCGCCCTGTCGATGCAGGTGCCGCACTTGCCGCAAGGCTCGTCTCCACCCTCGTAGCAGGACCAGGTCAGTTCGTAGGGAACCCCGAGCGCCAGCCCGATCTTCACGATATCTGCTTTGTTTTTGTTCACGAAGGGCGCCTCGATCCGCAGCTGGCGGCCGGATCCCTCCCAGATCGCCGTGTTCATCGCATCGTTGAAGACAGGGGAGCAGTCCGGATAGGCACACCCCGCTGCGTCGTCGGCATGGGCGCCGTAGTAGATCACGCTGCACTCTTTGCTGAGGGCAATGCTGGCCGCAGAGGAAAGGAAAAGTCCGTTTCTGAAAGGCACATAGGTGCTGACCGGTTTCCCGCCCCCTGTCTCACTGATCTGTCTGGCGTAGCTCTGCTCCGGGATCTTATCTGTAGACTGCCTGAGCAGTGAACTGTTGCTGTATTCGAAGATCTTTGTCAGATCCAGAAACAGCTGCTCCACGCCGTAGTGCTCCGCCACTGCCGTCGCGGCTTTGATCTCTTTGTCATGCTTCTGTCCGTAAGAAACGGACAGCGCGATCACATTGCTGCTGCCGTATTTGTCTACAGCCATCCCCAGTGCTGTTGTGGAATCCACACCTCCGCTGCTCAGTACCAATGCCTTCATGCCTGCTCCTTTCTCATCTGATATAGAACTGCATCGCCGGGTCCGTCCTGAACTGCCCCCGCAGCTCTGCCGTATAAGTCTTCGTGTTCGTCTTCTTGATGCCGCGCGCCGTCACGCAGCTGTGACAGGCCTCGATGGTCACAGCGACATCATCGCTCCCGGTGATCATAGTGATGATGTCCGCAATATCTCTGCCGATCTTCTCCTGCAGCTGCAGCCTGCGGCCGACCATGTCGCAGACGCGCGCTATTTTGGACAGGCCGATCACCCGTCCGTTCGGGATATATGCCACTGTTGCCTTCATGTCGTACATCAGTGCCATATGGTGCTCGCAGTAGGAGAACATGTCGATGTCCCGCACCACCACGACGCGGCCCGGGCAGTGTCCGGCGTCACTTTCCATCTCTGTGTCCAGGCCGTCCTCGAAGGTCTTGCCGAACATCTCCGCGATCTCACTGTTCGTATAATTCATGCCGGCGAACACTTCCGCGTACATCTGTGCCACTCTTTTGGGGGTGTCTTTGAGGCCCTCCCGCTCGGGGTCATCTCCCAGCGCCGCCAGGATTCCCCGGATATGCTCCTCTATCGCTTTCTCGTTGATCATCTTCACACACCTCTTTGATTGGGATCCCAGATCACTTTGTGCATCTGGATCTGGATCCTGGCCTCATTCATTCTTCGCCCGATCATGAAATCCACGATCTGCACCGGCTCGATCTGCCCGAATACCGGGCTGAAGTACACATGGCACTTCTCCAAAAGCCCGTACTGCTCAATGATCTGCGCCGCTCTCTCAAGATCGCGGGGACTTCCGGCGACGAATTTCACGGTGTCCTCTTTGGAGAGCACCTCAAAATTCGCCGTATTCATGGTCCCTTCCCATCCGCTGGACGGCAGTTTGTAATCCATGGTGAAGACCGGCCGGCATTCGGGATCCCGGGCAAAGAGTCCAAGGTCCACGGACCCGTTGGTCTCGATTTCGACGCGGTTTTGACCCTCTCTGAGCAGGCGCTCTATGAGCTTGCCCGCGTCCTTCTGCAGGAGGGGCTCCCCGCCGGTCAGCGTCACATTCCTGATCCCGGTGCCCCACACATAGTCGCAGATCTCCTCCGGCGTCATCTCATCATAAGGGCAGTCCGCCTCATTGGCCCACATCGTGTCGCAGTATCCGCAGCGCAGGTTGCATCCCTTGAAGCGAATGAAGACCGCGAGCTCCCCGGCTCTGGTCCCCTCTCCGTTGATACTGATGAACTTTTCAACCACCTGCATACCATCACTCCTCATACGCGGCACAGTTATTCGGCGTTTCGTACACTTCCACGCGGTGTACCGGAAAGCCTTTCTTTGCGATCTCAGTGTAAAAATAGTGCGCGAAGTTCTCTGCTGTCGGCCTGAAGGGCACCTCCACCAGACGGAATTCTTCTTCCCGCAGAGCTTCCAGCGTCTTCTCCCGCAGGGACCCGCGCTCGTAGATCAGACAGTGGTCGAGTGCGTCGCACATCTCTTTGAGGAGCTTCTTCAAGTCACCGAAATCCATCAGCATTCCTTCCGTCTGCTCCTGCCTGCTCAGTTCACTCCCTGCAAGTTCCGCGGCCACTCTCCAGCGGTGCCCGTGGATGTTGCTGCATTTTCCGCTGTAGCCCTTCAGAAAATGGGCGGAGTCAAAGCTGCAATCAGATCTTATATAATACATTGCTTCCCCTGTCTTTCTCTATGAGCCGGGCCGTCCGCATCGCCGTCCGCGCCTCCAAATGCCGAAAAAAAGCTCCGCGGCAGTACCGCGGAGCTGAATTCATACGTCCATGAAAAATAGAAATACACCGGCATATCACCCTGTAATTCTCAGCAGTCCTGGTTTTGTTTAACGACAGGATGGTACAAACGAACTGTCGGCGTCAAAGCGCTTCCTTAGTATAACACGGCGGGCCGGATAGTCAAGCTTTGCCTTTTAGGTGCTCTCTCCTTTTCTGTGACCGGTGATCAGGTTCTTGTAAAAATCCACCGCTCCCGGCAGGCAGTCATATCGCAGCGCCTCGTCGACACCGTGGATCCCCTTCTTTTCTTCAGGGCCGTAGACGATCGGCGCAAAGCGGATGCAGTTGTCACAGATCTCCTCGTAGAAAGTCGCGTCCGTAGCCGCTGTGAGCACGTAGGGGCTGCTCACGCATCCGGGGAAGGTCTTGGACACGGTCTGCTCGATATAGCGGTAGACCTCTCCTTTGATGTCCACTTTCTTTGTGCAGGGCGTCCCCTGCATCACTTCCGTCTCCAGGTCGTATTTGGCAGCCGCTTTTCGAACCACTTCCAGGCTCTCCACCATATCCTGGTGATGGACGAAGCGCATGTTGGCCCCCAGCGTCGCCTCCCTGGGCATGACATTGCAGGCATTGGAGCCGGACGCCATGGTGAAGGTCATGGTCGTGCGCAGCATGGCTGCCGCCTGTCCGTTGATATGAGGTGTGAACCATGCGATCGGATACTGAAAGAGCCACAGATTCTCCAGGATCAGCCTTATGGGAAAGGACGCAGCAGGGGCCAGCGCTTCCAGCATGGCTCTGGTCTCCGGCTCCATTTCGCTCCGGAAGGGGCAGTGCTTTTCCATATCACAGACAAAGGCCGAGAGCCTTGCGATGGGCGAGTTCTTCTGCGGCGTGCTGGCGTGGCCGCCCTTTCCCTTTGCCGTGAAGCGGACATTGGCCCTGCCCTTCTCCGAGACGCCGATCATGGCAAAGTTCCCCTTGATTCCCATCATGGGATCGGTATAGAGGCCGCCCCCCTCGTCGCAGACCAGCCAGGGCTTTACGCCCCTTCTCTTCAGCTCTGCCACCAGCGCGGGACAGCCAGGTCCTCCCCACTCTTCCGTGCAGGAAGTGGACAGCCATATGTCCTGCTCCGGCTCATACCCCTCTGACAGGAGCTCCTCCACCGCCTGGAAAAAGGCCATGCAGGAGCACTTCGTGTCCACCGAGCCGCGGCCCCAGACTCTTCCGTCCGCGATCTCGCCGGAAAAGGGAGGCCGGGTCCATTCATCGGAAACGGGCACGACATCCTGATGCCCCATGAGGACGATCGGATAGCGGTCAGATCTCCCCTTCCAGTGATAGAGAAGGCTTCCGTCGATCTCTATTTTGTCAAGGGAACGGTGGACCAGCGGAAAGAGCTCCTCCAGAACTCTGTGGTAGCCCAGGAAAGTCTCTCTCTGGTCGGTAAATTCATAGGAAGTCGTGTCGTACTTGACCATTTCATAGAGCTTGCGCGCATAAGCAAGTGCCCTGGGATCATCGGCCGGCGGCTTGTAGTCCGATCTGCGCACCGGGATCATCAGTGTGCGGACCAGGACTGCGACGCCCAGACACAGGCACAGGATCAGTATCAGTTTCAGAGCCATCATATGAGTCACCTCTTCAAAATATCAAAAGGCGCAAGGCCTCGGTATCATTTGTGCCGTGACCTTTAGCATAGCGAAAAAAAAGCCCGCCCGCAAGGACAAGCTCTTCGTTGACGGATGCATTCTCTTCCCTTTATCATATTTCCGCAGAAGACTCCCGCCTCTGCAGGCGGCGAGATGAATGCGGTCTGTTGACGTAGTTTTTCCTGTTCTCGCGAATACGCGGACGGCAAAACAAAACATGTGTTTGCGAA
>CACXGR010000197.1 GCA_902767235.1 uncultured Lachnospiraceae bacterium
AGGATCCACATGCCGCTGGTCAGCGCGGGGATCGCGCTGGCGATCCAGACGGTCGTGCTGGTCATTATGATCACGACCACGGATCTGGGGGTACATGCCCTGGTCCTGTGCAGCGTGCTCTATTCGGTCCTGATCTTCCTCATCGACAGCCGGTTCATATCCAAGTACCTGCGGATGCATCTGCGCATCTACAGGGTCTACGGAAGACCGGTCATTGCGGCCGCGGTGATGGGCGTCGTCACAAAGCTCGTCTACGAGCTGATCTTCCGCGCCGGAATGATGGCTTTCGAGAGAACGTATCTGGTCAATCTGATCGCGTCGGTGATCGCCATTGCGGCCGCGGTCCTTGTATACTTCTTCGTGCTGATCCGGATCGGAGGTCTCACCAGGGAAGATGTCCTGCAGGCGCCGAAGGGGACAAAGCTGCTGAGGATCCTGGAGAAGATCCGCTGGATGTGACGGGAAATGATAAAGCCTTGCGAGATTCGCACCAAAGGTGCGGATATCGCAAGGCTTTTTATCAGGCGCCGATCAGATGCATGAGGCGCCGGCCATTCTGCTTCAGCCACCGGACGCTCGCTTTGTAGTCCGGAAGGACGCGCTCCACTTCTGCCCAGAAGAGGGGAGAGTGGTTCATCTGCTTTCGGTGACAGAGCTCGTGGACCACGACGTAGTCGAGGACCTCCGGGGGTGCCAGCAGGATCAGGCAGTTGAAATTCAGATTCCCAGACGCACTGCAGCTTCCCCAGCGGGTCTTCTGGCTCCGAATGGTGATATTGCCGTAGGTGACGCCGACGATCGGGGCGAAGTACTCGACGCGCTCGGAAATGGCTGCGGCAGCTCTCTTCTTGAGGGTGCGCAGCTGCTCCTTTGTGAGGGAGGAGACCGGATTGGCCTCTTCCTGCGCACGGCGCTGCAATACTTTGGCGCGGTGGACGCGGATCCAATCGCTCTTTTCCATCAGAAAGCGCTCGATCTCGCGGCGGGGGAGCCGGAGCGGCGCGCGCACCAGGACCTGTCCGTCCGGCCTGATCTCTACCGCCAGCGTCTTTCTTCGGCTTCGAATGAGTTCGTATTCCATATATGATCCGTTATATGCTGCGCAGACCGGGCGGCAAAAATCTCAGATCGTCTCACCGGTCAGCAGGTGATAGGCCTCTTTGTACTTGTCGATGGTCTTGTCGATGACGTCCTGAGGCAGCAGGTAGTCGCTGTCGGGATTGGCCTTTAACCAGTCGCGGACAAACTGCTTATCGAAAGAGGGCTGGCCGTGGCCGGGCTCGTAGCCTTCCAGGGGCCAGAAGCGGCTGCTGTCGGGTGTGAGCATCTCGTCGCCCAAAACGACTTTTCCGTTCTCATCCAGGCCAAACTCAAACTTGGTGTCGGCGATGATAATGCCTTTGCTCAGGGCGTAGTCGGCACATTTCTTGTAAAGAGCGATGGTGCAGTCGCGGATGGTCTCGGCGTATTCCTGCCCGTGTCCGGGGAAAGCCTTCTCCAGAACCTCGACGCTTCTCTCAAAGCTGATGTTCTCGTCGTGGTCGCCGATCTCTGCCTTGGTGCTGGGGGTGTAGATGGGCTCGGGGAGCTTGTCGCACTCTCTCAGTCCCTCGGGGAGCTTGATGCCGCAGACAGTGCCGTCCTTTTTGTAGCTGGCCCAGCCGCTGCCGGTGATGTAGCCGCGGACGATGCACTCGATGGGGAGCATGGTGAGCTTCTGGCACATCATGCTGTTGCCGTCAAAGCGCTCCTGGCGGAAGAACGCAGGCATGTCGTTTACGTCACAGCTGATCATGTGGTTGGGGATGATATCCCTGGTCAGGTCGAACCAGAAACGGGACATCTGTGTGAGGACCGTTCCCTTCTTGACGATCTTGTTCTTAAGGATCACATCAAAAGCGGAGATCCTGTCGGTCGCTACCATGATAAGCTTGTCGCCGATGTCATAGATCTCACGTACCTTGCCTTCCTTGACGGGCGTATATTCCTGCATGCGTTCATTCCTCCTTGTGATTTGCCTGCGCATAATACTTGTCTTTGTGGTATTCTGCTCTTGTAGAAGTCTGTTCCGAACGGAACACCTTTTTAGTATAATCATTTTCCGGTGCAAAACAATTGATTTTATGCACTAAAATCAGGTTTTCACGGATTATTTGGAGAATGAATTGCCAAAAAATCATATAACAGAACAGATTGGATAAGATATGAAGGAAGAAAACTTGATCCTGGGGATCCTTGCCCATGTGGACGCGGGAAAGACGACCCTCTCCGAAGCCCTGCTCCACATCACAGGCGCTGTCCGCAAAGCAGGGCGGGTGGACCACGGCGACGCCTTTCTGGATACGAATGAGATGGAGAAAGAGAGGGGCATCACGATTTTCTCCAAACAGGCCAGATTCGCGTCGGAGCGGGGGGACAGGAAAAGAAACTACACATTGCTGGATACGCCGGGACACGTGGATTTCTCCACGGAGATGGAGCGCGTGCTGGGCGTTCTGGACTGCGCGGTGCTGGTGATCAGTGCGGCGGACGGTGTCAACGGGCAGGTGAGGGTGCTCTGGCGGCTTTTGGAGCACTACCATGTGCCGGTATTTATTTTTGTCAACAAGATGGATCAGGACGGGGCGGACAGAGCGGCCCTCCTTGCGGCCATAAAGAAAGATCTGAGCACCCGATGCGTGGATGTGATGCCGGAAAGCGGAAATGCAGGCGGAAAAGCCCACGCAGCGGCGGTAGGCAGCGCCCTCGCGCAGAATCTGGCGGATCCCGATGTGCAGGAGGAGATCGCTGTCTGCGACGACGCGCTTCTGGACGCCTATCTGGAGGGGGAGCCCGTGACGCTTTCGCAGATCTGTGAGCTGACGGCCGGGCGCAAGCTTTTTCCTGTCCTGTTCGGCGCCGCGCTCAGAGAGCAGGGGGTCCATGCACTTCTGGAATGCCTGGACACACTGATCAGGCCGCCTGTCTACGGCGATCAGTTCGGCGCCAGGGTCTTCAAGATCACGAGGGACGGGGGCGCCCGGCTCACCTGGATGAAGCTGACGGGCGGGCGGCTCAAGGTCAAAACACCGCTTCCCGACTGCACCGACGAGAAGGGCAATCCCGAAAAAGTGGAGCAGATCCGGCTCTATTCCGGCAGCAGGTTCGAGACAGAGCAGGAGGCAGAGGCGGGAGAAGTCTGCGCCGTGACGGGCCTTACCCGAACCCGGGTGGGGCAGGGGATCGGCGCCGCAGCAGAGGCGGCCGGAGAGACAGAGCTCCTGCAGCCGGTGCTCCGCTGCAAAGTGATCCTGCCGCCGGGAGAGGACCTGTTCAAGGCCTACCGGAATCTCAGCATTCTGGAAGAGGAGGATCCGACCCTCCACCTGAGCTACGACGAGGAGAAAAAAGAGATCACGGCGCAGATCATGGGCCAGGTGCAGAAGGAGATCCTGCAGCGCATGATCCTGGAGAGACTGGGGCTGAAGGTATCTTTTGGCGACCCTTCCATCATATATAAGGAGACGATCGCCAGGACCGTGGAGGGCGTGGGGCACTTTGAACCCCTGCGGCATTACGCCGAAGTGCACCTTCTGCTGGAGCCGGGGGTCCCCGGGAGCGGGCTTGTGTTTGAGAACCGCTGCAGGGCGGATGTGCTGGCGATCAACTGGCAGCGGCTGATCATGACGCATCTGGAGGAGCGCCGCCACCGCGGCGTTTTGACCGGGGCGGAGATCACGGATATGAAGATCTCTCTTCTGACCGGCAAGGCCCACCTCAAGCACACGGAGGGCGGAGACTTCCGCCAGGCGACCTACCGGGCGGTCAGGCAGGGGCTCATGATGACGGAAAGTGTTCTGCTGGAGCCTTTTTACAATTTCCGCCTGGAGATCCCGCAGGAGTCCCTGGGCAGGGCGCTGACGGATCTGCAGCAGATGGGCGCCAATTTCACGCAGCCGGACCTCGAGGACGGGCACTCCGTGATCACGGGCAGCGCGCCGGTGTCCAGGATCGCCAACTACGCGGAGACGCTGGCGGCCTATACCCGCGGGGAAGGGCAGATCACCTGCACGCTGAAGGGCTATGAGCCCTGCGTCAATGCAGAGGAGATCATCGCAGCTTCCGGCTACGATCCCGAGCTGGACCTGAGAAACCCGACGGGATCTGTATTTTGCGCACACGGCGCCGGCACCCCTGTGCCCTGGTACGAGGTGCGGCAGAGGATGCACGTGGATTCCGGCTGGAGAGACCCCTCCGACGGCCCGGGCACCGGCATGGCCATGCTGGGCTATGACGCGGATGAGGGCTGGGAGGAGGACATGTCCTACGGAAGCGCCGGAAGGGCAGGCCTTCGCGCAGGTGTGCGCAGGGAGGAGAAGCCGGCGTCCTTCAGCGAGAGAGAGGCGAAGTTATTCGCCGAGGAGGACGAGCTGCGCCGGATCTTCGAGAGGACCTACGGCCCCATTAAGAGCCGGTTCGGGGAGGAAGATGACACGTCACCTTTGAGGTCGCGTGCACATTATAAGAAGGCGTCCCGTGTGATCAGCGCGGACCCGCCGGACAAGCGGTCGCACGCGGCAAAGAAGATCTCGGAGAAGGAGTACCTTCTGATCGACGGATACAACATCATCTTCGCCTGGGAGGAGCTGCGGGCGCTCGCAATGCAGGACATCATGGCGGCGCGGGACAAGCTGATCGAAATGATCGTCGACTTCGCGGGCTTTCGGAAGGAGCATGTGATCCTGGTCTTTGACGCCTACAAAGTGCGCGGCGGACGCGGGGAAGTGATGCACATCGGCGGGATCGACGTGATCTATACCAGGGAGGCGGAGACGGCAGACCTTTACATCGAGAAAGCGGCGCACGAGCTCAGCAAAAAATACAAGGTCACGGTGGCAACTTCGGATGCGGTGGAACAGGTGATCATCTACGGCGCCGGCGCCTACCGCATGTCGGCGCAGAACCTTTTGGAGGAGCTTGTGCGCACGAAGAGCATGATGCGGGAATATTATGAGAAGAAGGAGGAAAAGAGAGCGGGCGGTCTTTTGGCGGGAATGAGCGAGGAGACGGCGCAGGCACTCAGGAAGCATTTGGAGGAGATGTGAAAATGAAGATGTATTCAGCTTTCTTTTTTAGCGCAAATGAATTAGAATAATATTATCATTGATGTATAGCAAAACTAAGTTTGGCCGATGAGGCCGGAAAGGGGTTTTTATGGCAGTCAGATTGTACAAATGTTCCAAGTGCGGAAGCATGGTCCTCAAACTCAACAAAAAGGGATGCGACCCTTCCTGCTGCGGCGAGACAATGGAAGAGATCATTCCCGGAACGACAGATGCGGCGAGGGAGAAACACGTCCCTGCAGTCACGGTTGACGGCGATACTGTAACAGTACAGGTCGGCTCTGTCGCACATCCCATGGCAGATGCGCACTACATCCAGTTCATCATCCTTGAGACCAAGAGCGGCTTCCAGTATGCGGAGCTCGAGCCCGGCCAGGAGCCCAAGGCTGTCTTCAAGGCTGCAGATCCGGTAGCGGCATACGAGTACTGCAACCTGCACGGATTCTGGAAAGCGGATATCTGATCAGCTTGGGAAATGACAGGAAATGAACAAAGGGGCCGGCGGTGTGACGCCGGTCTCTTTTCGTGAGAAAGGGATAGATGCTCTTTATGGCAGACGTAACGACGAAGACGACAAAAAACAGTACAAACATCAAAAAATCCAGATGCCCGGTATCCAAAAAGTGCGGCGGCTGCACTATGATCGATGTCCCCTACGAGGAACAGACGGCGAAAAAGCAGCAGCTCGTGGAAGAGCTGATCGGGGACTTGGGGCGCGTGGACCAGATCATCCGCATGAAGAACCCGGATCATTACCGCAACAAGGTGACGAGCGTCTTTGCGCCCGACAGGAAAGGAAAGCCGGTCTGCGGCATCTACAAGGCGGGCACCCACGAAGTGGTGCCGGTCAAGTCCTGCCTGATCGAGGACACCCGGGCGGACAGGATCATACAGACGGTATTTGCGCTGGCGGAGTCCTTCAAGATCCGCGTCTTCGATGAGGACCGCGGAACGGGCCTTCTGCGCTATGTGCAGGTGCGGACCGCCCGCGGCACCAGGCAGGTCATGGTCACCCTGGTCAC
>CACXGR010000198.1 GCA_902767235.1 uncultured Lachnospiraceae bacterium
ATCGACGACTGGTACTGCCCGCCGGCCGCGGACGATACCCGCGAGCACTACGGCGGCGATCTGCAGGGGGTTATAGACAAGCTTGACTATCTGGAAAATCTCGGGATCGAAGCCATCTATTTCAATCCGCTCTTTGTCTCACCATCCAATCACAAATACGACACCCAGGACTACGATCACATAGACCCCCACTTCGGCAAAATAGTGTACGACACAGGCACAGCGCTGCCCCCGGGCGAGCTCGTCAATGATGAAGCTTCCAAATACAGAGCGCGCGTGACGGACATAAGGAATCTGGAGGCCGGCGACCGGCTCTTTGCAAACCTGGTCAGAGAGGCGCACAAGCGGGGGATCCGCGTGATCCTGGACGGCGTCTTCAACCACTGCGGCGACTTTCACAGGTGGATGGACCGGCAGAAGATCTACATGAACACAGGCAGCAATCCGCCCGGCGCCTATGGGAGAAAAGACTCGCCTTTTCATGCATATTTTGACTTCAGAGAGGACAGCTGGCCCGACAACGGCTCCTACGAGAGCTGGTGGGGATTTGAGACGCTGCCAAAGCTCAACTATGAGGGATCAGAGAGACTCTGTCAGGAGATCCTGAGGATAGCGGCCAAGTGGGTGTCACCGCCCTACAGCGCAGACGGATGGCGTCTGGACGTGGCGGCGGACTTGGGTCACTCCGAGGCCTTCAATCACAAATTCTGGAAGCGATTCAGAAAGGTCGTCAAGGAGGCTAATCCCGAGGCGGTCATCATCGCCGAGAATTATTCCGAGTCCGCCAAGTGGCTCCGCGGAGATGAATGGGACACCATCATGAACTACGAGGGCTTCATGGAGCCGCTGAGCTGGTTTTTGACAGGGATGGAAAAGCACAGCGATTCCTTCCGCAAAGAGATGCTGGGGGACCCGGACAAGTTCTGGGAAGCCATGGCCTTTAAAGAGCAGGAGGACATGCCCCAGGCGCCGCTCATGTGCAGCATGAACCAGCTGTCCAACCACGACCACTCCCGCTTCATGACCAGAACGACGCGCAAAGTGGGACGCCTGGCGGACCTGGGAACGGAAGCGGCTTCCATGGGCATCCGCGAGGCGGTCTTCAGGGAGGCGGCAGTGGTGCAGATGACCTGGCCCGGTGCGCCCACCCTGTATTACGGAGATGAGGCGGGGCTGTGCGGATTTACCGATCCGGACTGCCGAAGGACCTACCCCTGGGGCCGCGAGGACAAGGAGCTGATCCGCTTCCACAGGGAACTGATCCGCATGCGGAAGGAGACGTCCTGCCTCAGGAACGGATCCCTGATCCGGCTGACAGATGCGCCGGGGATGCTCTCTTACGGGCGCTTTGACAAGGAATCATCGGCGGTCGTGATCGTGAACAACAGGGAGACGCCTATGAAGGTGAGGATCCCGGTGATCTACGCCGGCGTGCCGGCAGATGCGAACATGAAGCTGCGTTTTCAGACCAGAAGGAACGGATTTCTTGCCTATCCCAGGACGATCTACCGGGTGCGGGACGGAATCCTGAGGATGGAGATGCCGCCGGAGTCGGCGGCGGTACTGCTGTGGTGAGCGAAGAGAGCTGCGGGCGCGATCCCGCAGCTCTTTTTTTGGTTTGCGCGCCATGGACGCGCTTTAACGGGTAAAAGCCCCCTTGGGCTGTGATATGAGCATCCTACAAAATGCACAAAAAGAGAGCAGCAGTTTCGGCGTTATCAAAATTGCGCATAGCCGCCGGATTCCTTTATAATGAAAACGATTACAAAACTTAAATGCCATAAATGAGGGAGGAAACCGCATGTTTGAAGATAAGAAATGGGATCTCACTTTCAAGAATCGCCTGACCAGGCACTATGATGAGATGAAGTGGCTGTACAGCGAGCTCTATCACAATGACCAGAAGGCCTTTGACTACTTCTGCGATATGATGTACGAGTACTACGAGAAGCGCAGCCCGCTTCTGAAGGAATGGGATGAGGCGAGAGAGGCCGCACCGGACTGGTACAAGGGAAATGACATGCTGGGCATGCTCATGTACACCAACTGCTTTGCCGGAAACCTCAAGGGAGTCAGGAACCATCTGGACTACATACAGGAGTGCGGCGTCAACTATCTGCACCTGATGCCTCTTCTGGAGAGCCCCAAGGACAGAAGCGACGGCGGCTATGCCGTCTCCGACTTCCGCAAAGTGCAGCCGGACCTGGGCACCATGGAGGATCTGGCGGATCTGGCTGACGACTGCCATACCCGCGGCATGTGCGTCTGCCTGGACTTTGTCATGAACCATACCAGCGAGGACCACGAGTGGGCGAGGCGCGCCAAAGCCGGCGAGAAGGAGTACCAGGACAGATACTTCTTCTACGACGACTGGACCATCCCCAACGAGTTTGAAAAGACCGTTCCCCAGGTGTTCCCCCAGACAGCGCCCGGCAACTTCTCCTGGTGCGAGGAAGCCGGCAAAGTAGTGATGACCACCTTCTGGCCCTACCAGTGGGATCTGAATTACGCAAACCCCGTCGTCTTCAATGACATGACGGCGGATATGCTCAACCTCTGCAACCACGGCGTCGATATCATCCGCCTGGACGCAACGCCTTACATCTGGAAAGAGATCGGCACATCCTGCCGCAACCTCCCCCAGGTACACACACTGGTCCGCCTCATGCACATGGCTTCCGAGGTGGTCTGCCCCGGAACGCTTCTCCTGGGCGAAGTGGTCATGGAACCCAGCAAGGTCGTTCCCTATTTTGGCACGCTGGACAAGCCGGAGTGCCATATGCTCTACAACGTGACCACCATGGCCAGCACATGGCACACGGTGGCGACCCGCGACGTGCGCCTGCTCCGCCATCAGATGGAAGCTGTGTTCGCGCTGCCGCACCAGTACACATTCCTCAATTATCTGCGCTGCCACGACGACATCGGATGGGGACTGGATTACGACTACCTCAGGCAGTTCGGCACGACCGAAGTGCCCCACAAGAAATACCTCAATGACTACCTGACCGGCAAGGGCTGGGGCAGCGACGCCCGCGGCGAGCTCTACAACGACGATCCGCGCCTGGGCGATGCCAGACTGTGCGGGACCACGGCTTCCCTCTGCGGGATCGAGGCCGCGGAATATGAGAAGGACGACCGGAAGCTCGACAGCAGCATCAAGCTCGACATCATGCTGCACGCCTTCCTCCTGACCCAGAGCGGCATCCCGGTCCTGTACGCGGGCGACGAGATCGGCCAGCTCAACGACTACACCTACCACGATGACCCGATCAAGGCGGACGACAGCCGCTATCTCCACAGAGGAAATATGAACTGGGACAGCGCGGCGAGGCGAAATGTCGAGGGCACCAGGGAGAACCGCATCTTCAAGGCGCTCCGCCAGCTGGAGGAGATCCGCGCCGAGTACTGCGTATTCGAGAACGATGCGGACGCGTGGATCATAGAGCCCTGGAATGACCACATCCTTGGGATCGGCAGATACTATAACGGCGAGAAGCTGCTCGCCTTCTTCAACTTCAGCGAGAACGAACAGACTGCATGGGTCAATGAGATGGAGGATTACTATGACCTTGTCACGGGAGAGGCCAAAGCCGCCAAGGCGGTCACCATCCCCGGACACAGTTTTGTGTGGCTCATGACCACCTTCAACAAGCCTTTTGTCAAAAAACAGCATCCCAGGATCGACCGCAAGGCGTAAGGAAATGAGCAGCCTATCTGAGAAAGACAGCTTGAAGCAGATACAGTACCTATAGTTTCTGAACGAGGTCGAAAATGACGATCAAAGAAGTAGCCAGGCTGGCGGGAGTTTCTTCCGCGGCAGTCAGCAGGTACCTCAACGGAGGACCTCTCAGCAAAGAAAAAAAAGAACGTATCTCCCGGGCGATCGATGAGACCGGTTACCGCCCCAACCTCATGGCCAAGACCATGAGGACGGGAAAGGTGAAGGTGGTCGGGATCATCGTGCCGAGAATCTTCTCAGAGTCCGTCAACCAGATCATGGACGGGATCGTGGAAGAACTCAGGGAAAGAGACTATATGACCCTGCTCGGCTACTCCGACTCGAAAAAGGACAGGGAACTTCAATATCTGAGTATCATGCAGAGCAACCGCGTGGCGGGGATCATCCTCATGGCTACGACGCTGAGCGAGATCAAAAGGCAGACGCT
The DNA here is from genome assembly GCA_902767235.1 of uncultured Lachnospiraceae bacterium. Classification (GTDB taxonomy): domain Bacteria; phylum Bacillota; class Clostridia; order Lachnospirales; family Lachnospiraceae; genus CAG-791. The sequence continues at coordinate 4,170 of CACXGR010000198.1, forward strand.
GGAAAGCTGCAGCGTCCCTCTGGTGATCACCGGACAGGAATTAGAAGGCCTGCCCTGCGTATTCCACGACGACAGGGGCGCCGTGCGGGAGCTCACCGCCCGCATGATCGAAAAAGGGAGAAAGAGGATCGTATACATCGGTGTGACGGAAGAGGACAGAGCCGCAGGTCTTGAGCGGCGCATCGGCGTACAGGAGGCGCTGAGAGCGGCCGGTCTTGACGCCGAAGGCCTTCCCTGTGAGACTGCCGATTTCAACGCGCAGAGCGGGTACGAGGCGATGTGCCGTCTTCTGGACCGCTGCCCGGAACCGGACGGCGTCATCTGTGCCACGGATATCATCGCGCACGGAGCTATGAAGGCGCTCAAGGAGAGGGGCATGAAGATCCCGGAGGATGTGAGCATAGCCGGAGTCGGAGACAACTGGGCGGATATGATCTCGGTCCCCACACTGACGACGGCCCGGCTGCATCAGAGACGCTGCGGAGCCGAAGCGGCGCGCATACTGCTGTCCATGATCGAAGGCGAAGAGCCGGGTGAACAGAAGACCGATACTAGTGACCGTAAGGTCAGGCTCGGGTACGGGATCATCGAGAGAGAGTCCCTCTGACCGATCCGGACCGGGAGACATGAACGATAAAAAGGAGTGAAATGACTGGAAAACTGATATTTCTCGACATCGACGGAACACTGACGCAGCCGGGACACAATGAACCGCCCGAGAGCGCGCTCGCTGCGATCAGAGAGGCGCAGAAGAGGGGACATAAAGTCTTTCTGTGCTCGGGAAGGAACCCCGGCATGTTGGCGCCGCTGTTAAAATATGGCTTCGACGGCTATATTTCCTGCGCCGGCGGATATATCAAAGTGGGAGAGGATCTGATCTACGACATGCCCATGACCGAAGAGGAGAGGAAAACGGCAGTGGAAAAGCTGCACGAGAAGGGCGTCTTCTGCACCATCGAGGGCAGGGACGGGGCTTTCGGAGATTCCGACCTCGGCGCCTTCATAGAGAATTCCCTGGGATCGGACAGCAAAGGAAACAGCGAGATCGAGCGCTGGCGCAAAGCGCTGGCGGGCAGCCTGGGCATCCGCCCTATGGAGGAATACGACGGAAGCGATATCTACAAGGTGGTCATCATGTGCCTGCACCCGGAGCAGCTGGCGCCGGCCAGGGAGGCGCTGGAGGACCGCTACAACTTCTGCATCCAGGAGATCACGGACCCTTCCCACCGCTGCATCAACGGAGAGCTGATCAACCGCAAATACGACAAGGGCCGCGCGATCCTGCGGATCTGCGAGCATCTGGGCGTGCCGGTTTCCGACACCGTCGGATTCGGCGACAGCATGAACGACCTGGAGATGATCCAGACGGTCGGTACCAGCGTCTGCATGGCCAACGGCTCCGATGCCCTCAAGAAGATCAGCGATATCGTGTGTCCCTCCGTGGAGGAGGACGGCATGGCCAAGGCCTTCGCGCAGCTCGGGCTGGCTTAAAAAGGCGTTAGATATTTTGCACAAATTGGCACGGCCAATTTTAATGGAAAATACAGTTTACATACAATAAATATTAAATTAAAATAAAATAACGAGGACTGAAAACGATTACAGTTATTGGTCCGAAACCCGAAAACCTATCTTGAAAGGGAGGAACTATTTATGGCATTGGATTATCATAAGTGTGCCCAGGAGATCGCTGATAATATCGGCGGCGGCGAGAACGTCGTATCCGCAGCGCACTGCGCCACAAGACTTCGTCTTGTCATTGCAGACAACGGCAAAGTCAACAAAGAGGCTCTTGACAATGTAGACGGCGTCAAGGGTATGTTCGAGTCCAATGGACAGCTGCAGCTGATCATTGGTACAGGTACTGTCAACAAG
>CACXGR010000199.1 GCA_902767235.1 uncultured Lachnospiraceae bacterium
CGGTCGGCTGTGCGCAGGATCCGATGCGCCTCGGACATGACGCTGATCTGGTAGCGCTCAATGTGGACCTTGCAGGACCTGTACTGCGCGTCCGCCAGAGATGCGATCAGTCTGCAGTTCCAATAGAAACTGTCTGTGTCGACTTCCTTCCCCGTTGTGGAGAGGTAGGCCGGCACTTTTTCTGTATTGGTGTAGAAGGGGACCAGAGTGTTGAACACATTGGAGCCGAAAGTCAGCCACTCCACCGCGCAGATTTCCTCCGGCACATAGGGGCGCAGCTGCAAAACAGCGAGGAAGTCCGTTCTATTGACGCCGATCGAGCGGTAAGCTCCGGCCATGGAGGCGTCGCCGCAGCTTATGTAGGGGTCGTAGGGAGTCCCCTGGAAGTGGCTGGACAGAACATATTTGACATCTTCCACCGTGATCCTGCGGGCGGGCTTCATGCTCCAGGGGATGTCTCCGCTGAGCGGCGAGTAATCCGCGCCCGGCCCGTCCCACGCCGCCGCGGCGGGGCTGAGGCAGCGCAGCATATACCAGGTCCTCGGCGTGTTATACACGCGGTCGGCGTCACTGTATGTGCCGAAAGCCTCCCGGGGATTGAGCCTGCCGTCCATGGACAGGTCCAGATGATTTTCCTCTATGAAACTTCTGAGGTCCGCGCTGCAGAGGTGGCTGACACCCGCGCCCAGCGCATCCTCCAGATCAAAGCAGTCGATCCCGGACTCATTGGCCATGACGACGTACTGGTCGTCCGGCACTTTTTTGGCGATCCAGTGGTGTCCGCCCAGGGTCTCCATCCACCAGATCTCATTTACATCCGCGAAGGCGATCCCGTTCATCTCATAGGTCCCGAACGCCTCCAGAAGTTTTGCCGTGCGGAGCACGCCCTCGCGGGCGCTGTGAATGTAGGGGAGGACGATCGTGACGAGATCCTCCTCGCCGATGCCGCCGGGCTGCATGGGCGTATCATCGCCGGCCGGGACATACTTGACCAGCGGGTCTGCGCCGAGGACTCTCTCATTGGAAGCGATCGTCTCCGTTGCGGTCATTGCGACATTGGCGGCGTTGATCCCGGCGCCGGCCCAGATGCCTTCTCCCTCGAGGGCGTTGGGCACTGCGCTGTAGCGCATGGGATCATCGGGCAGATCGATCGCGACATGACTGAGGACGGATTCGTAATGCCGGGGCTGGTCCTCAGGGAGGACAACGGTGAGTTTCTTGGGAGTGAAGCTGCCGGCGGAAGAGTCGTCATTGCGGGCGATCATCGTGGAGCCGTCGTAACTTGCGTTTTTTCCGATCAGGATGGTTGTACAGGGCATGGATGCAAATACCTTTCTGTTGAATTTTTTTCGCACAGCGTGCAATACAACAGGATACTCTTTTTTGAAGGCTTTTTCAAGCAGACAGCCCATTTCGGGAAGAGAACCGAAACGAGTCCGAAACGAGTTGCCCCGGCGGCGCTTTTTTCAGTATAATGAAGCAGATATCAGTTTCCGAAGAATGGAAAGGAGAACAAAATCATGCAAGTGATCAGCACAACAAACGCACCCGGCGCGATCGGCCCTTATTCCCAGGGATTTATCGCAAACGGAATGATCTTTACTTCCGGTCAGATCCCGATCGATCCCGCGACCGGCGGGATGCCCGAGGGGATCGCGGCACAGACGGAGCAGAGCTGCAAGAACGTGATCGCCCTTCTCGAGGCAGCCGGTTCCGGCGCGGAGAAGGTCGTCAAGACCACGTGCTTCCTCGCTGAGATCGCCGATTTTGCGGCCTTCAATGAAGTATATGCCAAGTACTTTATCTCCAAGCCCGCAAGGAGCTGCGTCGCTGTGAAGGACCTGCCCAAGGGAGCGCTCTGCGAGATCGAGTGCATTGCGGAGGTATAAAATATGAAGATCCGATCAGCTGCCGTACTGGGCGCGGGCGCCGTGGGCTCCTATATCATCTATGGACTTACACAGAAGAAAGACATTGATTTCTGCGTAGTGGCGGATGGCGCCAGAAAAGAGCGCCTTGAGAAGAGCGGCGTCGTCATTGATGACAAAAAAGAGATCCGGACACTGCACCCCGCGATCAAAACACCCGAACAAGCCCGGGGCGTGGACATTCTGTTCGTAGCGGTGAAATATACTGCGCTGGAGAGTGCGCTGGAAGACATCCGGACGATCGTCACGCCGAATACGGTGGTCCTGTCCCTTCTCAACGGGATCGACTCCGAGGAAAAGATCGCGGGCGTGATCGACCCCGGGCAGATCGTCTACTCGCTCATGCGGGTCAGTTCCGAGCGCAGA
>CACXGR010000200.1 GCA_902767235.1 uncultured Lachnospiraceae bacterium
CGTTCAATGCGAAGTATGTGCCTGTCTTGGAGCAGACGGCTAAAGAGAATGATATTCCGTTCCGGGCGATTCATATAGAGAGCAGGGATGAAGCACAGAAGGCTCCCACTCCGATTACGAATTATGCGCTGTTTTATGATGGGGAATATGTTACAAATGAGCAGATGAATGATAAGAAATTCCTGAAACTTATCGGAAAGTGATATTCAACAGAATAGGAATTTAAAATGATAAAAGTTTTGTTTGTTTGCCACGTGGAGAGATGTACTGCAGGGATGCAGGGCACTTTTGGACTACCTGGCGCCGGAGGACCGCGTTGCCATCCGGTAGCACAGAAATGCTAATATTGGTATAATATCTATGGGAACTGTTAACTTGACCATTCAGACTCCGCACGCGGTACGGAAATCTGCATTGCAGCAATGAAAAGGGGGGAGAAATATGCAGTATCAATGGTTTGTTACCATAAGCGGTCTGTTTGACTGGCTTCTTTTGTCGGTCGCCCTGTTTGTGATCTCGAGCAAACTGGGATGGAAAAAGAGATGGCCTGCCTGGATCCCGGGCTATCGCATCTATTGTCTGGGCGACAGTGTGGGGATGAGCAAAGAAGGTATGTATTGCGGAATCATGGACATATTGTTCGTCAATTCCGTCATCGCAAACTATGCAGTCAAAGAGGAACGGATCGGGACACTAGCTTCCCTGATCCATCTGGTATTGTTCATTTTCCTGTTCATATACCGCTTGAGGATCTATATGCAGATCCTCAAGTTGTTCGGCCTGGACAAAAAATGGATCATCCTCTGGCTGATCGCCAACTGGCTGCCGCTTCTGATCATTGGAGTGGGAGATAAGTACCAGCCCCAGAGAGAGAGGATCATGGAGGAAGGCGAGCCGGCGGGTGCCGGCGGAAAACCTGTTACGGAGAAGGCCTCTCTCAACGAGTCTGTGCCTGAGACAAATGAAGGGCTGAGTGTGCATCTGAAGGAACGCGTTGTTAAGGACTTTGGCAAGGAACACCGGCTTCTGAAGGATGTCGCCTTGAATATCCCGCCCAAGTCACTCGTCCTTCTGCTCGGCGGATCCGGCGCGGGAAAGACGACCCTGATCAATGCGGTGATCGGTTACGAACAGGCGGATGCGAAGATCCTCTTAAACGGCGTAGACGTCTATGAGGACTATGAAAGCGTCAAACACAAGATCGGCTTTGTTCCGCAGCAGAACCTCATCAGAGGAAAAGACACCGTGATCAATACGGTGGGAGACGCCGCCGAGATGCGGCTTCCGACTTCTGTTACCAAAGAGAAGCGAGAGCAGATCATCAAAGAGGACATGGATCTTCTGGGCCTGACTTCCGGGCAGGACGGCCTGGTGGCCAAGAAGTCGGGAGGACAGCTGAGAAGAATCTGCATCGCCATGGAACTGGTGACGGATCCGGTCCTCTTTATTCTGGATGAACCGGACTCCGGACTGGATGGCGTGATCTCTCGTGAGATCTTCACCAAGCTCCGGCAGATCGCTGATGAAGGCAGGATCGTGATCGTCATCACACACACGCCGGACCGTGTGATCGATCTGTTCGACAAAGTCATCGTGCTGGCCAAAGATTCCGATAAGACCGGCCGCCTGGCCTTTTACGGCAGTCCGAAGGAAGCCAAGGCGTTCTTCGGGAAAGAGACGATGGAACAGATCGTCATGAGCGTGAACAGCAAAGAAGAAGGCGGAGAAGGAAGAGCTGATGAGCTTGTGGAGAAGTACAGGGCTCTTGCTGCTTCACAGAAAGGAGGCCAGGCGTCATGACTGAATCTTCAACAGAAAAACTGCAATATACTGGTTGGCTGTATCAATTCGGAATCTATTACCGCAAATTTCTGCGCATGTTCGTTTATCAGAGCGATTGGGTCGTGCTTCCGATCGGCGCAGTCATAGCGGCTCTCGTCACTTTTGTCGTGGGCGGCAACATGTTTTTGACGCAGGAGGGAACAACGATGGGCACGTTTGCCCTGACCTGCGTCTGTGTATGGAACGGATTCTTCAACTCGATCCAGGTCGTATGCCGTGAACGGGATATCGTCAAAAAAGAGCATCGTGCCGGGATGCATATCACGTCCTATATTATGGCCCATATGGTCTATCAGCTGATCCTGTGCTTTCTGCAGACACTGATCACGCTTTTGATCTGCAGCATTGCGGACGTGCATTTTCCGAAGGCCGGCGTCATCACGCCCTGGGGGATCGTCGACATAGGTATCACGATCCTGCTGGTCACATATACGGCAGATATTATGGCCCTTATGGTCTCATGCCTGGTCAAGAACACGACCATAGCTATGACGGTCATGCCCTTCCTTTTGATCTACCAGCTGATCTTCTCGGGAAACTTTTTTGCCCTGGGAGCGGCGGACTTCATTAAAGTGACTACCATATCCCACTGGGGAACGGACAGCCTGTGCGCCATCGGCCGCTACAACGAGCAGCCCATGGTGACACTGTGGAACACGCTGGTTCAGTTCAAAAATGCGGAGTTTTACGGTGAAAAGCCGCTTCTGTATGTACTGCAGAGTGTGGAGAAGAACGGCATGCTCGATGAGTTCCTCAAATGGTCGGGCCGAAACTGCGTCAATCCCGCCTATGCGAGCACACCCGAAAATGTGCTGCCGGCCTGGGGCGCATTACTTCTTATGATCGCCATATTTACGGTTGTGGCGCTCATAGCGCTGAAGTCTATTGATAAAGATAAGAGGTGAGAAGCCTTTCGTCGATGACCGATGCACCGGAATTCAGATCAATTCCTTAATCTCCTCCTGTGAGTAGCCAAGTGAAGAAAGGATCTCTTCAGTATGAAAACCCTCGGGATAGCCGGCGTGCCTGTAGGCGGGCGGGCATTTGGAGAGGTGCATCGGGCATCCCATCTGCCTGACGGAGATGTGGTCTGTGAGAGGGACTTCCACCTCCGGCCACATGCCCCGCCGGACGAGGTGCTCATCGTTTGAGACTTCCTCAAGGTCCATGACAGGTTCTACGCAGGCGTCGAGATCGCGGAAGACTTCGGTCCATTCATCCCTTGTTCTGGTCTTAAATACACTGCGGAAGACTTCTTTGACCATCTCAGGTTCGGTGCGCAATATTTTGCCGTCCCGCCACTCGGGGTGTCCCATTCCATCACAGAGAGCTGCAAAAAATTTGGGCTCGAGGGAACCGACACTCATATATTTGCCGTCGGCAGTCTCGTAGAAATCATAGATCCCGCCGCCGTTGAGGAGACCATTCTCGCGCGCCGGCATCGGCCCGCCGGCAAAATAGGCAGCGCCGTCCATAGAATTGAAAGGTATTATGCTGTCCTGCATGGAGACATCGATAAACTGTCCCTCACCGGTGCGCTCGCGGTAAATGATCGCGGCAAGGATGGAGGAGACTGCATTCATGGATCCGCCCGCCACATCCGCGATCTGGAAATTATAGAGAGAAGGACCGCCTTCCCGGCGGCCGGCGGAGGAGGCGATGCCGGAGCGGGAGAGATAGTTGATATCGTGGCCTGCTCTCATGGCGAAGGGGCCATCCTGCCCGTAACCGGTGATCGCGCAGTAGATCAGCCGCGGGTTGACCTCGCGCAGCTGATCATAGCCGACGCCGAGTTTGTTCATCACGCCGGGACGAAACTGTTCGACGACAATGTCGTATTTGAGGACAAGCTTCTTGACCGCCTCCACGGCTTTGGGCTTTTTCAGATTCAGATGGATCGTCTTTTTCCCGCGGCCGAGCCAGGCCTGCGTTCCCGTCACTTGCGCACCTTCGATGACCGGCGGCCAGTTGACCACCAGGTCGTATTTGTCTTTGCTGCTCACCTTAAGAACTTCTGCGCCCATGTCTGCCAGAGTCATCGTCGCGTACGGACCGGGCAGGAGCGTCGTAAAATCAAGAATTCTGTATCCGTCCAGTGCTCCCATCGTCTGCCTCCTCTTCATTTGTATTCAGGCTCCCTTTCATTGATTTTAGCGAAAAGATTGTAGATAATGTGAAAAGATCATACAAAAAATTATAAAATACACATCAAATCTATTCAATGGCGAGTAAGATGGATACTCTGTCAGGAAGACTCGCCCGAATGTGGAACAGACCTGTCGTCAATTTGATATGGCCGATCAATCGGATGGGCGCTATTATATAAAGATACAGAAGAAGGAGAAGGGTTATGAAATTACTGGTTGCAGAAGATGAGCGTGATCTGAATAAGATACTGTGCAGTAAACTCAAAAAGGAACGGTACACAGTGGACAGCTGCTATGACGGGAATGCTGCGACGGACTATCTGGAAAGAAGCAGTTATGACGGGGTGATCCTCGACATCATGCTGCCGGGCAAAAACGGGTTTGAAGTTCTGCAGGAAATGAGAAAAAGGGGAGATCAGACGCCGGTCATGTTTTTGACGGCGCTCAGCGATACGCAGATGATCGTCCGGGGACTGGATCTGGGAGCTAGTGACTACATGGTCAAGCCCTTTCAGCTCACCGAACTGCTGGCCAGGATCCGCGTGATGATGCGCTCCACAACAGTGAGAAACGAAAACATATATCAGTGCGGCGACATTATCGTCAATACAAACGACCGGTCGGTAACACGCGCCGGCCGTTCCATTGAACTGACCGCAAGAGAATATGTGCTGTTTTTGTATCTGATCCGCAACAAGAATACAGTGCTGACCAGGCAGCAGATCGAAGCCAATGTCTGGTCGGCGGACAGCGATATCGCATCCAATATCGTCGACGTATACATCCGCTTCATCCGAAAAAAGCTGAACGGACCGAATGAGGAAGATTTCATCCATGCGGTAAGGGGAGTCGGATATATACTCAGGGATAAACCGGAAGAAGACATAGAGCAGTGAAGAAGAAAGTATCGATCGTAGGATTTAGCGAAATATGGTTTGCCGTGTTATGGATCACGTTCTCGATCATGCTACTCAGCCTCTATTTACTGCTCTCCATTCACTTGAAGAGCACACTGGTACACAAGAGCAACAGAGAGAATATCCGCCGGATCGAGCATCTGCTCGTGCAGGATGATCAAGAGGGCATCACCATTGAGGAGCCCTATACGCTGGATAAAGGGTATTTCATTGTCCTGCTTGATCAGGATAATAAAGTGATCGCAGGCTCTTGCCCTGCTGAATTCAGGGACTATGATTTCGCCCTGAAAAAAGAAGAGACCCTGGAAATAGACGGTAAAAAATACCATCTGGATTTTAAACGGATCCCTCATAAAGAGATAAGGAAGATCTATGTGCTCTGCGCGATCGCGGATATCCGTGCCGCGGCGACCATGCTCGATGAGATCAGGACAAACATCATCGTATTCTTTATCCTGGGCGTGACCGGCGTGATCGTGCTGTTTTTCTTTGTTAGTGAGCGGATCACCCGCCCTCTGCGCAGAATGAGTGAAGACGTAGAAAAGCTCGGGACCGAAAACCTTGCGGCAAACATGCCGACAGAGACCGGCTTTACAGAGATCGATGCGCTGGAAGCGGCTTACAGGAGACTGTACGAGAGGATGGCTTTGGTGATCAAGAATCAGAACCGGTTCAACGCGGATGTCTCCCATGAGCTGCGCACGCCGATCACGGTCATACAGACCCAATGTCAGCTGGGCAAAGAGCACGCCCTGGAAGCGAAGGACGAAGAAATCGCAGAGATGATGGACGTGATCGACCGGCAGACGGAGAAAATGAACCGGATCATCAATATTTTGATGCTCCTGACGAAGCTGGAGAGCGGAACGGTCCGGTTAAACGCAGAAAAATTCGATCTCGCGACACTGATCGAGACGATATGCGATGACGAAGAATTTCTGCAGGCCTCGGACAGGGAGATCATCTGCGAGCTGGAGGAGACGATCGTCTCTGCAGATGTCAATCTGATCATGATCGCCGTCAGAAATATCTTGTCCAATGCAGTCAAATACAGCGGCGACGGCAGTCAGATAAGGATCCGCTGCGGAACAGTGGACGGAAGGCCGTACTGCAGTGCGGCCGATCAGGGAATCGGAATCCGGAAAGAGAATATGGACCAGATATTCAACGCATTCTATCGCGCCGAGGAGTCCAGGTCTTCTGAGGGAATGGGCCTGGGACTTTCTCTCGCCAAAAGGATCATGGAGATCCACGGCGGAGAGATAAGGGCGGAGAGCGTACCGGGAGAAGGAAGCACATTTACACTATATTTTGCACCGCAGTGAGTCCGGACAGAGCCGGCACAGCATAATGAGGTCAGACACAGAGATCTGAAAAACAGGAGGAACGATGAGGTATCAGCTGAACCAGAACAATTATCACACATTTGAGATCTATGAGATAGACAAGCTCGCTCCGCGAAGCTATTTTATCCCTTATCCGGACAGAGCACAGGCGGATGCCGTGAAGCCGCTCACAAAGCGCTACGCATCCCCCAAGGTAATGTGCCTGAACGGAAAGTGGGATTTTAAGTTTTACCCAAGGCCTGCAGAGGTGCCGGCTGTCCTGGACACGCAGAAGATCCGTTTTGATCAGATCGATGTCCCTGCCTGCTGGCAGTTCCGCGGCTATGACAAACCTTTTTACACCAACATCCGGTATCAGTTCCCATTTAAGCCCCCGGTGATCCCGAAGACCGGAAAGGTCGGCAGAGTATTCTCCTGGATCGGTTTTGACCAGAAGATCTCTCTGCGATACAAGGATCCCGGAGAGGAGTATAACTTTGTCGGTATCTACCGCAGAGACCTGGAGATCGAGGATCCCGGCAAGAACTATGTCATTTCATTTCTCGGTGTCGCGAGCTGCCTGGATCTGTACCTGAACGGAGCGTTCATCGGCTATTCCGAGGGAGCGCACAACACGGCGGAATTTGATCTCAGCGGGAAGCTCCGCAAGGGCAGCAACGAGATCGTCGCTGTAGTACACCGCTGGTGCAACGGCACCTATCTCGAGGACCAGGACATGTTCCGCAACAACGGGATCTTCCGCGATGTCCTTTTAAGAATCAGTGATAAGAGCGATATATATGAGATCGATGCCGAAACGCACAAAACGGGAGACAGTTATTCGCTCACTCTGTCCGCCCAGACGATCGAGCCCGCAGACGTCACCTTCACTCTGGAGGGAAACGGGATCCTGAGGACACAGACGGTGTCCGGCAGCGCGGGTGCGGTTTCTGCCACCTTTGAGGACCTGAACGTGACCGAGTGGAACGCGGAAGAGCCCACCCTTTACAACATTTATTACGAGACAAAGACCTGCTGCGTAAAGGAGAAGATCGGCTTTAAGACCGTGGAGATCCACGGAGACCTGTTCCTTGTGAATGGCAGGAAGATCAAGTTCCACGGCGTAAATCATCACGACACCAGCTGCACCAACGGATATACCATGACGCCGGAAGAGATCGAACGCGACGTCCGGATCTGCAAGGAATTCAATATTGACATGATCCGTACATCCCACTACCCTCCGGATCCGCTTCTTCTGGAACTGGCGGACGAGTACGGCCTCTATATCGTGGACGAAAACGATCTGGAGACCCACGGGACCTTCGCGCATCAGATCCCTGCGACCTACAATACGATCAGCCATGATCCCAAGTGGGAATCCCACTATATGGACCGCATCACGCGCCTCTACGGCCGCGACAAGATCCACAGCAACACATCGATCGTGATGTGGAGCCTCGGCAACGAGGCGGGTGGATATCACAACACGGATGCGATGTATCAGTTCCTCAAGCTCCACTCGGATCTGCCGGTCCATTATGAGAGCGCGATCCACTGCAAGAGGATCGCCTACGATGTGGGCAGTGAAATGTATCCCTCTGTGCAGATGGTGCATGACGCCGGTGAACACAGAAGGAAGGAAAAACAGCTCAACGACAGGCCCTATTTTATGTGTGAGTACGCGCATGCCATGGGCGTTGGCCCCGGCAACACGGAGGCCTACTGGGAGGAGATCTACAGATACGACAACCTGATCGGCGGCTGCGTCTGGGAGATGGTGGATCACGCGGTCCTGCATGAAGACGGCAGCTACACCTACGGCGGCGATCACGGCGAGTGGAGCCATGACGGGAACTTCTGTGTGGATGGACTTTTCTACCCGGACAGAACGCCTTCCGCCGGTGCCAGGATCATCCGCTTCATATACCGCCCGATCCGGGTGCGCCACATTTCCGGCAGCAGATTTGAGGTCTTCAATACGACCGCTTTTTCAAACGGCAGCCGCTATGAGCTGACATTTACCTGGAATGACGGTACAGTGAACGTGATCACAGCGGATGTGGAGCCGCTGCAGAAAACGGTCGTTGAGGTGCCGGAGCCCGCCCCGGTGGACGGAAACCTGTCTGTCATTGTCTCGACAGTGGACAAGACGAATGAACGCATGGTCTCTGAGGAACAGATCGTGATCCGGCGGAATGTTCCGGAGGCGGAGGGAGACACGCCGCTTCCCGAGGCGTGTGCATTCAAGAACGGACACTTTACATGGACACTGCCAGACGGGGAAGTGCTCAGGAGCAATTCGGAGTACACGATCCTGTACAGAGCTGCCACGGACAACGATACCGATCTCAAGTTCAGTAATTCCATGGCTCCCTACATGCACCAGACCGAAAAGGTGGTTTCTGCCGCGCAGACCCTCAACGGCTACTGGGTGGAGTCCGAGGTGAGAAATGACAAAGCAAAGTTTTCGGTGATCGACAGCTACGAGGGAACAGAGAAGGGAATCCTGGTCACCAGCACGATCCACAGGATCTCAGGCAGCGGCATTCTTCCCAGGTTTGGCAAAACATTCCGGCTCGAGTCGGTATTCGATGACGTTGTGTATACAGGCAGGACCGGAGAGAGTTACTGTGACATGAAAGACCAGTTCCCGATCCGCACCGTGCACTGCAAGGTGGCGGATATGACAGAGCCCAATATCCGGCCCCAGGAGAGCGGAAACCGCTGCGACTGCACGGAGGCAGGCATCAGTGACGGCAGAGTGAAGGTGACCTTCACGGCTGTGGACAAGCCTTTTGAGCTGGCGGTCAAACCCTATTCGGACTGGTCGCTCTGCAGGATGCGCCATAGAGAGGATGAGAAGAGGACCGGCACCTATGTGACGATCCAGGCTTTCCAGCAGGGAATCGGGACCGGCGCCTGCGGACCGGGCGTCATGCCGGAGTACCAGTACGACTCCGGAAAGGACTACACGCTGCGCTTCTTGATCCGGGTGGAAGAGATCTCACAGTGAGGCAAGGACGAAGACGCTTGACACCGTATATAAAAGTGACTAAAATGTCGTCTGACGTAAAATCTGTTTTACGGATAGACTCAAATTAGTAAAGATTATATGGAGGTATCAATATGGGCTTCGTTATCGGTATTATTGTAGGTGCTGTCTCCGGCTGGCTTGCCGGACAGATCATGAACACACAGTTCTCCATGCTCGGCAATATCGGCGTGGGCGTCATCGGTGGATTTGTGGGTAGCCTTCTGCTCAGTGTGATCGGCATCCATGGTTCCGGCGTCATCGGAAACATCATTGTCTCGGTGATCGGCGCATGCGTCTTCATCGCGATCGTGAGAGCGGTCAAGAAATAAGAGAACTGGAAGAAAGGGGAGGGTGCAGGTGCATCCTCCCCTTGACAATACCCGGAAAAGTGCCTAAAATAGCCTTTGTTACGGTCTTTTGTACGAGTTTTTTATGTATGAAAGAAGTACAAACGCGGACAAGGAACATGTGTCAGTAGCAGGCCGATCCCGCACATGACAGAGAACCCGTTCGCCGGCTGAGAGACGGGGGATGCGCGGCATTGTGAATTTCAGCATGGGAGTCCTTCGCGAAAAGCACGGCGGGTATATGCGGGAGCATATGACCGAACAGTTGCGGTAAGCGGATGCCGCTGCGGCAGCAAGGAGCAGCAATGAAATGAGAGCAGGCGCACAAGACGCCTGAACGTGGGTGGTACCGCGGGAATTTGTCCTTTCTCGTCCCATATCCGATTCCGGAAAGGAATCGGATATGGGACGTTTTGTTTGCAAGAGTTAATCATTTAGATCAAAAAGGAGAAGCTATGAGCAGGTTTGATGAGATCCGGGAGAAGTTCCTGGAAGAGGCCAAGGGCCGCACAGACTCCCGCAGCATCTATGAACTTCGCAAGAAGTACCTGGACCGCAAGGCGGGCGAAGTGAACGCGCTGATGAAAGAAATGCGCAGCATTCCCAAGGAGGAGAAAGCCGAATTCGGCAAGAATGTCAACATCCTCAAAGACTGGGTCCTGGAAAATCTGACAAAGATGGAAGAGAAAGCCAGGGAGGCGGAGCTGCAGCACCGCTATGAGAAGGAGAAGATCGATGTCACGATCCCCGCAAAGAAGATGGTCCGCGGCAATCTTCACCCCATTACCCAGATGAAGAACCAGATGGTCGATATTTTCGCCGGAATGGGATTTGAGATCTACGAGGGAACCGAGATCGAGAACGACTACTACAACTTCACGGCTCTGAACACCCCTATGGACCATCCGGCCAGAGATATGCAGGACACCTTCTATCTGTCCCCTGAATATCTGCTCAGGACCCAGACCTCCGCAGGGCAGATCCATGTCATGGAGGCCAAAAAGCCCCCGATCAAGATCCTGTCTCCCGGCAAGGTCTTCCGCTCTGACGACGACGCGACCCATTCGCCCATGTTCAGCCAGATGGAAGGCCTCGTAGTGGACAAGGGCATCACGCTCTGCGACCTGCAGGGCATGCTGGACGAGTTCGTGCAGCAGGTCTACGGCGAGGGAACCCGCACAAGACTTCGCCCCTCTTTCTTCCCCTTCACAGAGCCCAGCGTCGAAGTGGACGTGAGCTGTTTTGTCTGCGGCGGCAAGGGATGCAAGCTCTGCAAGGGCACCGGCTGGATCGAGATCCTGGGCGCCGGCGTCGTCAACAACAAGGTCCTTGAG
>CACXGR010000201.1 GCA_902767235.1 uncultured Lachnospiraceae bacterium
AATACCCGGTTCAAACTGTATCCCGAGCTGAATCACTGTTTTGTGAAGAGCATCTATAATGACATTTTAAAGGCATCCAAAGAATACAGCGTGGAGCAGCATATAGGGGAAGAAGTGATCGGGGATATTGCGGAGTTCATTCTCGGTGTCAAGTGAGTGGTCTGTTCCGCTGACGCATTGGAGATGCGCAACGGCAAATGTGAGAGTTGACTCATTGCCCCATAGGAAACGCGTACCGTCAAATGATGAGAAGGAATCGGTATGAACGAAGTAAACAAGACTCTCTTCATCCCGCTGTACGGAAAATCATCCGTCAGAAAACAACACATCATATTAAGGGACCCGTAACACGCGACCTTTAAGGTAGTGTGTCAGCAAAGGGCGAGCGGGCGCAGCACGCTGCCTAAAAGGTAGTGTGTCAATGTCCACAGGGAGAAAGAAAAAATGGCAAAAAATACAAGAATATCTTTGAGAAACCAGCTTCTGTACTCAGTCTTTGTCAGGGACTATGGGAAGAACGGCACTTTCAAAGACGTGGAAGAGGATCTTGACAGGATCAGATCTCTGGGGACAGATATCATCTGGTTTATGCCCATTCACCCCATCGGAGAGATCGGAAGAAAGGGCAGTATCGGCTCACCTTATGCGATCAGGGATTATCGCGCCGTGAATCCGGATATGGGTACAATGGAGGACTTTGTACGACTGACAGAAGAGATCCACAAAAGAGGAATGCGCTGCATCATTGACGTCGTCTACAACCACACATCACCGGATTCGGTGCTCTCCAGGGAGCATCCGGAGTGGTTCTACAGAGACGAGAACGGCAAGCCCAAGGCTAAGGTGGAAGAATGGTGGGATATAGTTGATCTGGATTACAGCAATCGAGGCCTTTGGGATTATCTGATCGAGACGCTGTGCTTCTGGGCTGGGTATGTGGATGGGTTCCGCTGTGATGTTGCTTCTTTCCTGCCTTTGGACTTCTGGAAAGAAGCAAGGGCTGCGGTAGAGAAAGTCCGTCCCGGAGCCTTCTGGCTGGCCGAGAGCGTCCAGACGAGCTTTGTGCAGAGGATAAGAAGCGGCGGGGAACATTGCCTGTCGGATTCGGAACTGTATCAGGCATTTGATGCATGCTATGACTATGATGTTTATGATGGTCTGGCCGATTATCTATTGCGAAAAGGTGCGCTGGCCAGGTATTTGGACCGCTTGAATCTGCAGGAATGCATATATCCGGAGAATTATGTGAAGCTTCATTTCACAGAGAACCACGACAGGATCCGGACAGCATGCCTGGTGCCGGATCTGCGCCTGCGCAGGCATCTGCTGGCTTTCTCTATGTTCCAGAAAGGCATTAGCTTTATTTACAACGGACAGGAGCGAAGCGCAGAGGTTTTTGCAAATATTTTTGAGAGGGAGCCGATCGACTGGACAGGAGAGGACCTGACGGATGTAATCGTAAAAATGAAGGAACTGAAGAGCCTTGAGATATTCGCGAAAGGAAGCTTCTGGGCCGAAGAGCCCAGAGAGGGAGTAGTGAGAGCAGTGTACACGATGGGCAGCCGGAAGATCACTGGCCTGTTTGCTCTCGGCAGCGGACCTGTCGGTGTAGATACGGGTCTTCCGGATGGTCTCTATCACGACATGTACAGCGAAAAAGACATCTATGTATTCCAGGGTGCCGTGCCGCTGGGTGAGGATCCTGTGATCCTGACATGTGATCACGACCTTTAAGGTGGGGTGATATACACTTTTGCGCCAATGTGTAAGTGCAGATGGCCAAAATGCTGATTTGCAATGAAAAATCCAGAGGAATATTCATTGCAAATACATCCAATTGCCATCTGCACTTATATTTCTGAAAAAAGTGTAATCACAAAATCAAAAATGCTCCAATGCACTTATTGACCCTTACAAAAATGTAATGGTAAAACCTCAAATCAACAATATGCACTTAAATCAAAGCATACTGTCTCTTTAGATCACATCACAAGTCTGATCTCAGTCTGATCCGTGAGCATCTCTTCCGGCACGTAATTGTCTGAGAGCTCCGCCCCATTCACGAACAGATGGCTGCAGCCGCTCTGGCGCCCATCCGGGTTCTCGATCACAATATGCAGCTTCTTCCCGCGGAAGTCCTTCTCGATCTCCAGATGGTCCCAGGAAGCGGGGATGGAAGGCGCGAGACGAAGTCCGTAGAGATCCGGGCGCAGGCCCAGGATGCCTTCCACGCAGCCAACCATAACCGTGGAAGCTGTGCCGGTCAGCCAGTGGACATGGGAGCGTCCTGCGTGTACGCTGGCCTTTCCTTCCGTAAACTGCCCGTAGCAGTAGGGCTCGATCCCGCGGATCTCTGCCCGGTCGTTCTGCATGGAGGGAGCGTTCTCGCTGAAGTAGCGGAAGGCTCTGTCCCCGTGTCCCAGAAGGGCTTCTGCTAGGATCAGCCAGCCCTGGGACTGGGAGAAGACGCCGCCGTTCTCTTTGGTGCCCTGGTTGTAGATCACAGCCAGCGCGCCGTCAAAAGCATGCGCGTGATAAGGCGGATCCATGAGCACTGCGCCGTAATCCGTGTTGAGGCGGGTAAAGACCTGCTCCATAGCTGTCTCCGCCTGTTCCGGACTCGCCAGGCCGCTGATAACCGCCCAGGACTGCGGATTGAGCCAGAGATTTGCCTCCGGCGCCGTGCGCTCCCCGATGATCTCCCCCTGTTCCGTATACCCTCTTATGAAGCGGTCCTCGTTCCAGCACAGCGCATCCAGTTTCTCACGCAGCGCGGCTTGTTCCTCAGACAGCCATCGCAGGTAGTCCATGTCTTTCTGCACTTCAGCCAGCTTTTGCAAAACAGTGAACGCATAGTAATACTGGAACGCCACGAAGGCAGACTCCCCGTTCGCGCCCAGGCGCAGGCAGTCGTTCCAGTCCGCATAGAGGCCGGCAGGCATTCCGTGCGGGCCCAGATGGTGCATGGAGAAATACAGTGCGCGCTTTAAGTGCTCGTAGACGGTGCCTTCGCCCTCGTCGGCAAACGGGATCACCTCATTCAGGAAGGCGATGCTTCCGCTCTCTGCGAGATACTTGAAGACAGTGGGGAAGAGCCAGAGCGCGTCGTCCGCTCTATAGGCGGGATGGCCCGTAGCGCGCACATAGCCGGGATCCTCCGGTCCTGTTTCATGTCCGGGATCATGCGTGAATTTTACCAGCGGCAGTCCGCCTCCGTGATGGATCTGGGCGGAGAGCATGAAGCGGATCTTCTCCGCCGCCATCTCCGGCTTCAGATGGATCACGCCCTGGATATCCTGAACCGTATCCCGGTAGCCGTAGCCGTTGCGCAGGCCGCAGTAGATGAAGGAGGCGGCGCGGGACCAGATGAAGGTCATAAAGCAGTTGTAGGCATTCCAGATATTGAGCATAGTGTCAAATTCAGGGCAGGGTGTTTTGACCTTGAGGTGGGAGAAGCGCTCCGCCCAGTCCGCGCGCAGAGCGTCGAGCTCTTTGGACCAGAGAGCGGAATCGGCTTCGTATTCCCCAAGGATCTGCGCGCTCTCCCTGGGCCCTTTCTCACCCAGGATGAAGAGGATCGTTCGGGACTCTCCGGCGCCCAGCGTGACCTTTGCTGAGATCGCGCCGCAGCTGTTGCCGTTATAGCCGGCTGTGCCGCCAAGGTCGCCGCGCTCCACGCCCTGCGGGTTACCGTATCCGCGCCAGGGGCCGAGGAAGGCTGCCTTGTCTCCGCACCAGGAGGAGGCCTCTGCGCCAGTCATGCCAAAAAAGCGCTCCGTCACGGTCTCATTGTTGGCCCGCTCATCTATGCCCAAAGCGTCCAGATTGCCGTGGAGCAGCTGGCGGACGCGCCCGCCCTCGAAGAGGGTTCTGGAAATGAACTGGGAGTACTGCAGATTGACCTGGTCCTGCTCATAATTGCCGTT
The DNA here is from genome assembly GCA_902767235.1 of uncultured Lachnospiraceae bacterium. Classification (GTDB taxonomy): domain Bacteria; phylum Bacillota; class Clostridia; order Lachnospirales; family Lachnospiraceae; genus CAG-791. The sequence goes on from CACXGR010000201.1 coordinate 3,927, forward strand.
GTTTGTGAACTCCGCGTAACCGGTCAGTGTCAGCTCTCTGGGGCTGTCACCGGTGTTGACGACCTTGAGCGCCCAGACTTCATGACTCTTTCCGAGCGGAACGTAATACACAGCTTCACTGTGGATCCCGCTGTAATCCGCCATGATATTGGTGTAGCCGGTTCCGTGACGGCACTCGCTGCGGTAGAGGGACAGGTCTTTCCCGACGGGCTGCCAGGAGGCGGACCAGAAATCCCCGCTCGCGTTGTCTCTCAGATAGA
>CACXGR010000202.1 GCA_902767235.1 uncultured Lachnospiraceae bacterium
GACGTCGACGGATTTGAGAAGGCGAGAGCCCAGGCCCGCGAGAGATCCAAGGGCAGCTGGATCAAGACTTCCATGAGCGGCAAAGAGGCGACTGTCTACGACCAGATGGATGCTTCCAAGGGCTCCGAGTTCGACGGCTACGACAAGCTGGTGCAGGACAGCGAGATCATCGCGCTGGCACAGCTCCACGACGCGGCGGACGAAGAGCCCGATGAGGTGGCGGAAGCTGTCACAGACGGCATGCGCGCCGCGATCATCACGAAGGAGACACCTTTCTACGCCACTATGGGCGGACAGGTCGGCGATATCGGCGAGATCGTCTGCGGAAAGAGCACCTTCAAGGTCGAGAAGACCGAGCACGTGGCCGGCTCCAAGATCGCGCACATCGGCGTGGTCACGGGCGGCATGTTCAAGACGGGCGATGTGGTCACGCTGAAAGTCGATGCGAAGAACCGCCGCGACACCTGCAGGAACCACAGCGCTACGCACCTGATGCAGAAGGCCCTGCGCGAAGTCCTGGGCACGCACGTCGAGCAGAAGGGCTCCTACCAGGATGCGGACCGCACCAGATTCGACTTCAGCCACTTCCAGGCGATGACGGCAGACGAGATCAAGGCAGTCGAGGACCTGGTCAACGAGAAGATCTCCGAGGGTCTGGACGTCAAGACAGCCATCATGGGCATCGAGGACGCCAAGAAGAGCGGCGCCATGGCCCTGTTCGGTGAGAAGTACGGCGACGAAGTCCGCGTAGTCAGGATGGGAGAATTCTCCACGGAGCTCTGCGGCGGAACGCATGTACAGAACACGAGCCAGATCGGCCAGTTCAAGATCCTCTCCGAGAACGGCGTCGCGGCGGGCGTGCGCAGAATTGAGGCGCTGACCGGCGACAATGTCCGCGCTTACTACGAGGACATGGAGAAGAAGATGCGCGAGGCGGCCGCTATGGTCAAGGCTACGCCTGATACCCTGGCGGATCACATTAAGAAGCTCCAGGAAGAGCTCAAGGCAGTCAAGAGCGAGAACGAGTCCCTGAAGGCCAAGGAAGCACAGAATGCCCTGGGTGATGTCATGGACAAGGTCGTGGAGATCAAGGGCGTCAAGTTCCTGGCTTCCTCCGTCAAGGATGTCGACATGAACGGCCTGCGCGACCTGGGCGACCAGCTGAAGGAGAAGCTCGGCAGCGGCGTGATCCTGCTGATCTCCGAAAAGGGCGGCAAGGTCAATCTGATGACGATGGCAACAGACGATGTCGTGAAGAAGGGTGCCCACGCGGGCAACCTGATCAAGGCGATCGCCAAGCAGGTCGGAGGAGGCGGCGGCGGCCGTCCCAATATGGCCCAGGCCGGCGGCAAGAACCCTGCCGGTATCGACAAGGCGCTCAGTGAGGCTCCGTCTGTACTCGAGGGAATGATCCGGTAAAGAGAATACTGGGTATCAGGATACGGTTTATCAGACCTGTCGCCTGCGCAAGCGGGCGGCAGGTCTTTTCTGTCCGTTTTTTTTATTATTATGATGCGAAGCAATATGAATTAGTGGTAAAATAAAGCGCAAAGTGTCTCATTTGCACTGTGTACACTTTGGGGAAATACTGTTTTGGAAGATGGGAATATGAATATTACTGTATATTTAGGCTCTGCACACGGAAATGATCCCAAGTACAAGAACGAGGTCGTGCGGCTGGGAAACTGGATCGGCAAGGCCGGACACCGGCTCATCTACGGCGGAAGCCGGATCGGACTGATGGGAGAGCTGGCAGAAGCGGTCCTCACAGCCGGCGGCGAAGTGATCGGCGTGGAACCGGACTTCTTTGTGAACAGCTGCCTGCAGCATCACGGGATCACACGCCTGATCGTGACCAAGACCATGGCGGAGAGAAAAGCCAGGATGATCGAACTGGGAGATGTCTTTATTGCTTTTCCGGGCGGGACCGGAACCCTTGAGGAGATCTCGGAGGTGATGTCCCAGGTCAGGCTCGGACACAATGAGCGCCCCTGCATCGTGCTCAATCTGGACGGATACTATGAGCCGCTCCGGCACATGCTCGATCATATGGTCCTGGAGGGCTTTCTTGACAAGAAGAGCAGAGAAAAGTTTATTTTCGCGCCGGATACAGAGAGCATCGCGCAGTTTCTTGATCTGATGTAAGGTGCAGGAGGAAGGAAAAGGCAGATGGATAAGAGAACGAAAAAAGAGCTTGAGAGACTCACTGCAATAACCAACACAGAGAAGAACCTGCTCAAGGATCTCTATGGAGATATGTTCGGTTCTTCGAGTTTGTCAGATCATAAAAAGAAGGCAGAGCAGCTGCGCTCGGAGCTGTCGGCCAAAAGCGGGAGAAGCTCCGACAGCGAACCCTCGGCGGCAGAGCTTTTGGACAGGGCCTATAAAAAGCACGCGGATCCTCTCAGCGACGCCAAGAAGGCGCTGAAGGAGGCCCAGGACCTGATGTCCCGCACAGACGAGATCACGCAGGGCATACTGGAGTCCAACCGCAAGGGAGCGGAGAACCTGGCAAAGATCACGGGCGATACCGGCCGGATCGATCCCTCCGCAGGCGGAAACGGACCCGCCGGCGCAGCGCCCCAGGTACAGACTGCGACAGGCGGACCGGCGCCGAACCCTGCAGATCCCCCGCAGGCGCCCAAGGAGCCCGAAAAGGACCCCATGGAGGAACTCGACGCTCTGGTGGGCCTGACGACGATCAAGGCGGACGTCAAAGAACTCATGGCCTTCGTCAAGATCCAGAAGATGAGAAAGGACGCCGGACTCAAGTCCGTGCCCGTCTCCCTTCATCTGGTGTTCACGGGAAACCCCGGGACCGGCAAGACGACGGTGGCGCGCATCATCGGCAGGCTCTACAAGCAGATCGGCGTCCTGTCAAAGGGACAGCTGATCGAAGTGGACCGCTCCGGTCTCGTGGCCGGCTACGTCGGCCAGACGGCGCTCAAGACCCAGGAGCAGATCAGCAAAGCGATGGGAGGCGTCCTCTTCATCGACGAGGCCTATGCCCTGGCGCAGAAGGACGACGCGTTCGGTCAGGAAGCGATCGACACGGTCCTCAAAGCCATGGAGGACCACAGGGATGATCTGGTGGTCATCGTGGCCGGCTATACAAAGCCGATGGAGAAGTTCATAAACAGCAATCCCGGACTCAAATCCAGATTTAATAAATATATCGAGTTCCCCGATTATACCATTGACGAGCTCGAGGAGATCTTCTATCTCAACTGCAGCAAATACGATTATATCGTGGAAGAGGATGCCAAAAAGCAGATCCGGGCGCGCATCATCAGCAGAAAGATGCAGCGGCAGGAGAATTTTGCCAACGCCCGCGAAGTGCGCAATATGTTTGAGGATATCATCACGAACCAGGCCCGCCGCGTGGCGGAAATGGAGTCGCCTACCCACGAGGACATGATGAAGATCACACTCATGGATCTGTCGGATGATATCGGCGATGTAGCAGACACCAAAGAGATGGAGAAGATGGAGGAGGCCGCCAAAGAAGCGACGGCGACGGAACTGGAACTTCACACAGAGGATGAGGCGGCGGAGACGGAGATCACTGCTGATGAGCCGGCACCGGAAGAGGCACCGGCAGCAGAAGACGCCGGGAATGAGAAGGGATGACAATGGCAGAAGAGACACAGGGACGGATCACCGTCCGCAGCAATATACAGGATTACATGGACGAGATCGATCAGTATACGGCGCAGCTGCCGCTGACGATCCGCGAACAGATGAGGCAGGCGCTCTATCTGGAGTATGAGGGAGATTACGAAGGCCAGGAGAAACTGTGCCGGGAGATGCTGGAGACAGATCCCGCCTGTCCCGACGTGCTTTCCATGCTGGGAAGATGCCTGCTCTCTGAGGGAAAGGCGGAGGAGGCCGTACCGTATCTGGAGGACGCGCTGCGCGCGGAGCCCGCTGATTTCAATACGCTGGTCAGCCTGGGACAGGCTTACCACTCGCTCGGGCAGTACAAGCAGGCCGTGCAGACGTTCGAAAAGGCTGCCGCTGCGCCTGACTACCATCCTTTCTTCTATACCACCTACGGAGACAGCCTGGAGAAACTGGGACAGAGAGAGAAGGCCAGGGAGATCTTCAGAAAAGAGGTGACCCGCTGGGAGGAGACCAGGAACATCGTATCCGTCGATATTTTGGACGGATGCTTTGTGCGCCTCCTCTACCTGGACGCCATACTGGGAGCGATGGAACTGACCGTGGACATCGGCGTCTACAAGCGCTTTCTTTCAGCCGCGGAGATGGACGCGGCGATGCAGCGCAGGCTGGCACAGAACATCTCTTATCTGAGCACGGCGCTGACGGTGCGCACTTTCCGGATCCCCTTCCGCGGACTGATCAGGGAAGTGGAGGAGCGGGGATACCTGATCGGCAGCGAGCAGTACTATATCATCGAAAATGCTTACCGTTCCGTGGAGTCCTATGAATATCACGAGGACAACGCCGTCAGCGCAATGATGGAGAGCTTCCTCTCTTCGGAGAGCCGCGTGTCGGCGACGGGAGCCGGCGAAGTGGACACGAACGAAAAGCTCACAGCGCTCTCTTATGAGTGGTACATGACGAGATACATCGAGAACCACGGGGAGGAACTGCTCTATGTGTCCGAGAAGTATCCCCACAGCTATATCAGGGTCGTCACATTCCTGGATCAGCTGCAGCAGCTGGGGGCGCCCGGAATGCGCAGCGCGATCCTGGACAAGCTCGAGACCTTCGACGAGATCAAGGTCCCGCGGGATGCGCTGGAAGCCGGCATGGAAGAGGCTTATCAGAAAGCACTGACCCGCAAAAAGGAGCCCGTATACCTGACAGAGGGAAACGTGACCTATAAAAGGAGCGGCAAGAAGATACTGCCCAACGATCCCTGCCCCTGCGGCTCCGGCAAAAAATACAAAAAGTGCCACGGAAGAAACGCCTGACAGTCCGGGCGGAGCGATTCCGGCAGAAGAGGCGGCCGCGCATGACCGGGCAGATCAGAAGGAGAAGAGAGTGTGAAGATCGATCCGAAGGAATTGTATTCCTTAAATTTCTACGAGTACGGCGAGGCGTACTACGGCGGGTGCGGCGGCATGCGCTACCGGGTGGCGCGCGAACCGCTGGAGAACGTACACTATACGCCTGTTGACAAGAGAGGACCAGGGGTATTACTGGCGCAGGCATGGCCGGAACCGATGTCCTACGCGGCAGCAGACCCGTCAATGATCAGGCGCGCAGAGTTTGCCTTCTCGCAGGAGGGACTGGAGAAAGCGGTGCAGTGGCTCAATGACCAGCTGGATTCGATATCGGACGGCAGGGACGGATCGCACCGGGAGACAGGGGATGAATAGGATTACACATATTTATCACAGCGGATTTGCGATCGAACTGGCACACAGCGTACTGATCTTCGACTGGTTTTCGGGAGAGCTTCCGGATTTCGATCCGGATAAGATGATCGCCGTCTTTGTCACCCACGGGCACGCGGACCATTACTCTCCAAGAATATGGGATCTGAGAAAGAAGTACCGTAAAGTGTTCTACGTGCTTGATTGCTGCACGGCGCCAGAACAGAAGGGAGAAAACATCCTTCACGTACAGCCGGGGCGCCACTATCAGCAGGACAAACTGATGATCTTTGCCATCCGCTCCAACGATGAGGGCGTTGCCTATGTTGTCAGCGCGGAGGGCTACAATTTCTTCCATGCCGGCGATCTGGGGGTATGGAACTGGTATGACGCTGCGGAATCGGATAACGCGTACTCGCGGAGAATATACCAGAGACAACTGGAGAAGATCAGCGGGTGGGATATCGATGTCGCCATGGTCCCGGTGGACCCCAGGCTGGGGGAGAGCGCCACGCTGGCGGTGGATGATTATATGAGGATCGTCGGCTGCAGATGCCTCTTTCCCATGCACTACTGGAATCGCAGGGAAGAGGCGCTGAGCTATCTCGATCGTGATAAGCTGGATCCATACAGGGAGCAGATCTGTCTGAGTGAAGAGGCGGTATTTTGAACAGCGCAGCGGCCAAGGCCGCATCATACAGATCTTGCGGAATATGATGAATCAGGAGGATGCAATGAGAAAACTGACAACAGCCATATTGACAATGCTGATACTGCTGCTTCTTACGGCCTGCAATTCGGATCAGAAAGCTGTCACGGAGGCGGCAGAGGGATTTTTGAATGCACTCGTCAAAAATGACAAGGACGCTGCGGCGCAGTACGCGACGGAAGAATTCATGCAGAGCGAGACGATGAAGTTCATGGATGCGCAGTATCTGTCGGATGTTTTCTTTGATGCAATGGGCGTCACCAGAGATGAGATCGACGAAGAAGCGCAGAAGGCGGTGGATGACTATGAGAAGCTGATCATAGAGAGAGCCTACAAGGACTATGAGATCCAGGATATAAAGATCCAGGACAACAAGGCCTATGTCACGGCAAAGATCACACTTGGCTATGATCCGGAGGCGTCGCGCAATATCTCCAAGGACACGCAGAAGATCATCGATGATTACAAGACGGAGAATTACGATGAGCTCATGTCCATCTGCAAGGAAAAGGGAGAAAGGGCAATGTACAGAAAGCTGTACAGCGATCTGATCCCCATCATTATCGGCAAGATGCAGGAGCAGCTGGAGTCAGAGAGCACGGCAGAGGAGAAGACGATCCTTTCCCTGGAAAAGATCGACAAGAAATGGCTTGTCACAGACCTGGAGGAGAACCGCACGGGCGCCGCGCCGGTCGGATCGACAGAGGAATCCGCCGACACAGCCGCCACTTCAACGGAATACGCGTCGACCTCGGCCACGCAGACAGAATACGCCTCGGAGTATATGACAGGGGCCACGAATGAAGAGGCGGAGGAAACGGAGCCGGACGAGGGGGCGACAGGCGGTACGGCCGGGGAGGCCGCCGAAGAAGAGCCCGGTGATGAGAGCGGGGAGAACAGCTGATCATGTCGATCCCTTTAAAGCTTCAGGTCTTCGAAGGACCCATGGACCTTCTGATGCACCTGATCGAGAAAAACAAAATTGATATTTACGATATCCCCATCGTGACGATCACGGATCAATATCTGGAATATGTGCGGCAGATGGAACATGACGACATGAACGTCACCAGCGAGTTTCTCGTCATGGCCGCGACGCTCCTGGATATCAAGAGCCGCATGCTCCTGCCCAGGGAAGAGAACGGGGAGGAAGAAGAAGAGGACCCCAGAGACGAACTGGTCCGCAGACTCCTGGAATACAAGCTGTACAAGTACATGTCGGAAGAGCTCAAGGAAATAAGGCAGCAAGCCGGTTACAGCTACTTCCGGCCCCAGGATCTTCCACGGGAAGTGCGCAGCTATGTGCCGCCCGTCAACTATGAGGAACTGATCGGCAGCAAAACGCTGGACAGCCTTCAGCGCGTGTTCTCGGAAGTATTAAAGCGCAAAAAGAACCGGGTGGACCCCGTCCGCAGCGGCTTTGGCAAAATACAGAAGGAAGAGATCAGCGTCGCGGACAAGGAACTCTATATCCGGGCCTATCTGAAGGGCCATCCCCACGCGGATTTCAAGGATCTGCTGGAGAAGCAGGACAGCAGGCAGGAGATCATCGTAACTTTTCTGGTCATTCTGGAGCTCATGAAGCACCAGAAGATCCGCATCAGCCAGGAGGAGACCTTCGGGCGGATCCTGATCGATCTGGTGGAAGAGCAGGACGAGGCTGCCCCGGAGCCGGAGGCGGAGACTGAATTGGAAGA
>CACXGR010000203.1 GCA_902767235.1 uncultured Lachnospiraceae bacterium
GATATCACCGCTTTTGACGCGACGATCGTGCCGGTCGGCGAGGACCAGCTGCCCATGATCGAGCAGACCAGAGAGATCGTGCAGAGGTTCAACAATATTTACGGCGAGACCCTGGTCATGCCCAAAGCCCTGATCCCGGAGAATGAGACCCAGCGCCGTCTTCCCGGCGTCGATGGAAAGGCCAAGATGAGCAAGTCCCTCGGAAACTGCATCTATCTCTCCGATTCGCCCAAGATGGTCAAAAAGCAGGTCAACGGCAAGATGTTCACGGATCCCACACACCTTCGGATCGAGGATCCCGGCCACACGGAAGGCAACGTTGTCTTCACCTATCTCGACGCGCTGTGCACAGATGCGCACTTCGCCGAGTACCTGCCGGAATATGCCAACCTCGATGAGATGAAGGAGCACTATCGCCGCGGAGGCCTGGGCGACGGCGTCTGCAAAAAATTCCTCATCAACGTTCTCGAGGAAGAGCTGAGCCCGATCCGCACAGAGCGCGCAAAGTGGGAGGCGGATATCGACGCAGTCTATGACATCCTGATGGAGGGTACGCGCAAAGCGCAGGAGACAACCAACCGGACACTGGACCGCGTCAGAAGCGCTATGAGGATCAACTATTTTGACGACCGCCGCATCGTAAAGGAGTGGGAAGCGCTTCTGAAGGAGCAGGCAAGACCGGTGAGGCGCTGAGCGAAGGCGACGGGGGAGAGAGTTGGGCGAAGCAGTCAACCAGCAGGGAATGTTAAAACTCAATTACAGGCGAACTCTTCAGATCGGGTTCGCCTTTTTTGGGATTCTCCTTCTGTGGCAGGTCTATGACTCCTGGTGCCCGACTTTCCTGACAGACATCATCGCCCGCAGGATGTACGGAATGTCGTCAGCCCAGCTCAAATACAGCGGAGCCCATCAGATCCTGAACGTTCAGTGGATGGTGGGCGTCATCATGGCCTGCGACAACCTGGCGGCGCTGATCCTGCTGCCCATATTCGGCAATCTCTCCGACAGAACCCATACACCCATCGGAAAGCGGATGCCCTTTATACTGGCCGGCACCATCGGATCTGCCATCGCTTTTCCCTTCATTCCGCTCTTTTTTCATCTGAACAATGTGTCGGGCATGGTGATCATGATGGCGTGCGTCCTGGTCTTTATGATGATGTACCGGAATCCGGCGGTCTCACTCATGCCGGATGTAACGCCCAAACCGCTCCGCGCCAAGGCAAACGGCCTGATCAACATCATGGGCTATATGGGCGGCGCATTTGCCACCGTCATGGGGATCTTTCTCAAACTGACGGACTATATCAATGTCCATGACGAAGACAGGAAGCTGTGGATCATTGAGACCCCCTTTATGGCCGCCTCCGTGCTCATCGTGATCTCCACGATCGTGCTGTACAGGAACATAAAGGAAAACCAGCTGGCAGAAGAGCTGAAGGATGAGATGGACCTGGGCGAACAGCTGGCCGCTGTGGAGAGTCCGGTGGAGGACAACGCGCCCATGTCAGAGGCCAACCGGAACATGCTGGTCGCTATTTTGGCGGCGGAGTTCCTGTGGTTCATGGCGGACAACGCGATCGGGACCTATATCGGCAATTACATCATCTATTATATGAATTCCCGCTCCAGCGCGACCATGATGCTGACGATCGTGGGCGGTGCGGCCAGCATCGTCGGTTTTGCGTCAGGGGGCTCGCTGGCGGACCGGATCGGCAGAAAATGGACGATCTCGCTTGGCCTTGCGCTGACGACAGCGGCGATCGCCATCGCCTGTTTCGTATCGCCCACGGGCGTCGTGATGGGCGCCAACGGCGAGTTCACATTCCCGCCGATTCTCTTTATGATCTTCGTGATCAAGGGCTTCGGGATGGCGCTGGTCCACAGCTGCTCCTTCCCCATGGTAGTGGAGCTGAGTCCTGCCAGCCAGATCGGAAGGTTTACCGGTTTCTACTATACGGCCAGCATGTCCGCGCAGACGATCACGCCGGTGGCGGTGGGATTCGTTTTCCGGGCGACCCTTCTGTGGCGGGCGCTGCCTGTATATGCGGCGCTGCTCTATTTTGCCAGTCTTTCCGTCTTCACACTGCGCGTGAAAAACATCAGAGTGCAGAAGATCCGGAACCTGCATGGCCCGGAAGCGCCGGATGAGAATTGATCAAATACGGGATTTAAAGTGATCATTTATTTGTGTATAATGGACAGAGACTTGTTCTTTATCTGTGATCATTGAGCCTTTGGCTTGCTGAGTATTCATATTATTTCAAAAAGGAGAAGCAAAATGGCCGAAAAGAAGAATGCTGCGAAAGCAGTGGAAGAGAAAGAGATCAAGGTGGCGGAAAAGGCCGCGGATACAGCTGCAGACGCCAAAAAGGCGGCGCCCAAGGCAGCGAAAGAAGAGAAGGCAGTAAAGACCACTGCGAAGAAGGCGGCAGCGAAGACCACGAAGGCGAAGACCACAAAGACTGCGAAGACAACTGCTGCGAAGAC
>CACXGR010000204.1 GCA_902767235.1 uncultured Lachnospiraceae bacterium
ATCAACCGGATCTCCGACGCAGATATCGTGGACGGCGCCAGAGATTTCCGCCTCATGACCAGGGACATGAAGGACGCCGTACTGGCCATGGGCGAATACAACCGCTTCTCCAAGGGAATCTTCGGCTGGGTCGGTTTCAGGACCTACTGGCTCCCCTATGAAAATGTGGAGCGGGTGGCCGGAGAGACAAAATGGAGCTTTTGGAAGCTCTTTAAATACGCCATCGACGGGATCATCAGTTTCTCGCAGACGCCCCTGAGCATCTCTTCCTGGTTCGGCATTCTGATGACGGTTTTCTCTTTCCTTCTTTTGATCTTCATCGTCCTGCGCCGCCTGATCTTCGGCGACCCGGTCGCCGGCTGGGCCTCCACCATCTGCGTGATCATTTTCATCGGCGGACTGCAGCTCTTCTGTCTGGGCATCATCGGACAGTATCTGGCCAAGACATACATGGAAGTCAAGAACCGGCCGCACTACATCGTCTCCGACACCAACGCGGAACACGCGCAGAAGATCCGCTGAATCCGGCGTTTTGCCCGACCGGCGGCTGATCGCACACCCGGAAAAAAGCTCTGCACAGGACGTGCAGAGCTTTTCTGTTCTTAGTAATCGTTTCTATATGCTTTATTTGGTCTTTTTGACCATGAACCCGTTTTTGTCGAAATAATACTTCACACCGCCGATACGGAGCCATTTGCCGGCAGCGTAGGTCCCGTCGATCTGCTTGTACTTCAGCTTTGTGCCCTTGCGCTCCCAGACCGCCTTGTCATGAAAAGTCGCGGCACTCAGAAGTTTTTTAAAAACAGCGCCGTCCGTTTCTATGCCGGAAGCATACACATAAGATGAGCCCTTGGAATAATAGCTCATGATATCTTCAAATGTATCCAGCGTGCCCAGCTCATACTGAACGTCCTTGCTGCGGAGTTTTTGTACCGTTCCGGATGACAGGACAGTCTTGTTCCAGCACCAGAGGAAAACATGATTGTAGTCTCCCTTTGCCTTCTCCAGCTGCTTGTACACCGTGTTCCCGATCCGGCTCGACGTGATGCCGATCCGCAGTGTCGGGGCTGCCTTGTGCACTCGCTGCGCTCTCGTGTCCGAAGCTTTCGTCACGCTGAAGATCATGGAAGATCTGTCCGTGATCTTATATTTGCTGAGCAGGGCGGTCGTTTTCTTGATCTGCCCGGCGTTCATGGAAGGTGCTTTGACCTCGATGTACATCTCCGTATCCGGGTGTTTCCTGATCCATTTTGCCATGTCCTCCAGTCGGAGCAGCTTCGTCCCCTTATAGGCGTTTCCTTTGCTGATCCCGTAGTCATACTTGTTCAGCTCAGCCAGCGTCATTTTGGAGACGACGGGTGCCGTATCGGGTCTGCTGCCGTCTTTGAGGCGCGCATATTTCACTTCGTTGTCGTGGAAACAGACCGGCACATTGTCCTTGGTGAACAGAAGATCCACGACCATGATCCGGTTGCCGTTCCTGTAGGCGAGGTCATAAGAGGCTATGCTCTGCTCCGGCGGCGTGTCCTTCTTGTAGATATAGTGTCCGAGCCGGTTTGACGTATTGACATTCCTGAGGTTGGCGTAGGTGATCCAGCTGAGCTTATGTCCTTTTTTGTTGACATAGTACTGGCCCCTGTCCACCCAGCTCTCCTTTGCCATCGCACCGTCGTCATCAAACCAGTAGGTGTACTTGCCGACCTTTTTCCACCCGGTACTGAGCGCGCCGTATCCGGAAGTGATGTCACCGGCCCTGTTCAGATAATACTTTTTGCCGTCCTGCGTGAACCATCCGGTCTTGACATATCCGTTTTGGTCAAAATAGTAAGTCCTGCCGTCGATCTTCTTCCAGGTGTTTTTGAGATATGTGCCGTCTTTTTTCTTGCAGCGCCAGCCCTTTTTGGTCTTGACCCAGTTTTTGGTGCTGAATGCTTTGTCCGATACTTTGATTCCCTTTTTGTTCACAAAGTACTGATAGCCGTCAACCCATTCGTTCCGGGCCATTTCGCCGCCGGTCTTCAGATAATACTTCCCGACCCAGCATTTGCTGAGCATGGCGCCGTCCGTATCCAGATAATACCGCTTGCCGCGGAAGGTGAGCCAGCCGGTCTGCATGACGCCGGCGTCATAGAAATACCATTTTCCGCCCCGGCGGTACCATCCGTTCCTTTTCACGCTCTCCTGATAGCTCGACTTCAGATATCGGAGGGAGGGCGCTTTCACGGCCGCCCCGTCCTTATAGCGAAGTTCATCCGTGGAAACTGCCTGCACAGATGCCTCGAAGACATATGCCGCGCCGCTCAGCGCTTTTTTATTCGCACGGATCAGCTCGTTTATGATCTGTTCCAGATCAACCTGTGTTTTTCCGTTTACGGTCTCGGTCTTCGTATATACCTTTTTCCCGATCCGGAGTGAGACGGTCACTTTATAGCTTTCCGCATTCTTCACAGCCTGCCAGTGGAGGATCGTTGTATCTGTCCACTTGAGGCTTTTGCTTTTCCCCAGCGACACCGTGACCGGTTCCGAGGCCTCTTTTCCGGTTCGGGCCTGACTGCCCGGTCTGACTTTGACCGCGGTCGTCTCCACTTTGACCTGTGTCACGGCAGCGCTCTGCCCGTCCCTTCCCTCGGCAGCCTCAGGCTCGTCTGCGGCGGATGTCTCTGTAAGATCGGCGCTGTCCGGCGTCTCTTCCTTCGAGACGGAGTCTTCCGCGTCCGTATTGACTGCCTCCGCATCCGTCTGCGCCTCTTCTTCTGTACCGGTCCCGTCAATCTCTGCGGCATCTTCTTCTGCAGGGGTTGACTGCGCAGGATCCTGCTGCCCGGCAGGCTCTTCCACGGCAGATTCCTGCCGGTCCGCATCTTCCGGGACAGATTCCTGCCGCTCTGCCGCTTC
>CACXGR010000205.1 GCA_902767235.1 uncultured Lachnospiraceae bacterium
GGCCTCAATTCGTCTTCTGTAATCATAGGTTAGTTTATCATATACTCTGTTTCCGACTGAAAGTCCGCCCTTCTCTGTTTTGACAAGGCTCATCCCTGCTTTTTCGAGCGTTCTCTTTGACCCCGTGTTCTCCGAAGCACACCAGGCAGTTACACAGGAAATACCTTCGTGATCAGTCAGATACTCCAGCACTGCTTTTAATGCTTCAGTCGCATATCCCTGTCCCCAGTATGCCCTCGCAATGCTGAATCCAACCTCAATCCGGTCATCTTTATAATCATAAGCTCCGATCGTCCCGAGCAGGACATCATCGGACTCCATCGCCCATCCGTAGAAATGGTCATCATTGTAGTTTTCAATGAATCCGCGCACGGTATCCTGCGCCATTTCCGGAGTCGCGTAAGGGTTCCAGCCGGAATATCGATACATCTCCGTATCCGTGCCGAATTCCTTATACAATTCCGGCGCATCTTCAGGATGATATCTTCGTAAAATCATCCGCTCTGTCCGTAGTTCTACTGTGCCATGTCCATTAGTTTTCATAATCTGCTCCATAGTCAAAATCGTATGAGTTTGTCTCTTGGACAAACCACCCCAGAATTTAACTTTACCGCTCGTTTCGTAATAATGCATACCAGTCAGCGTCACAGATTCCCTGATTGTTTCTGTCAGAGCTTCTCAGTCTGCCCTCATACTTCATACCGCGTTTTTTCATTACCATGCCGGAATGGGGATTGTTTGGATCATGCCGGCTTTCGATCCTGTTGGCTCCCACTACATCAAAGAAGAAGTTCATAACAGCCTCCAACGCCTCCGACATGATGCCTTGATGCCACCAGTTCCTTCCGATGCAATAACCGATGTGCACGATTTCTACATCATCATTCATTCCGACCGCAGAAATGCTTCCTATTGGCTCGTCTCCATTGCCCTTTAGGACAATTGCCCACTGATAGTAGTTTTTCCGGTCATACGATTTAATCCACTCTTCCAATACAGCTTTGCTGACGGCCACATCGGCATGAGGCGGCCATGTTAGATATTTTGTCACCTCAGGATCTGAAGCCCAGTTATTATACATAGCCTCTGCGTCTATCAGAGTGAATTGCCGCAGGATTAATCTGTCTGTTTCCAACTGTATTGTTCCGCAATGTTTCAATGCCGTGAAATCCTCCCTGTGTTTCTTTCATTGTCGGCCTCTGAGGTCGTTTTTACCCAGAGGTCGGTTTGAGTGATTTCTTATCATCTTGAGTATACATGCTTTGCGGAGGAAGAACAAATTACCCCGAACAAATTACCCCAGAGGTCGGTTTTGCGCTATCAGATCATTTGCAAATCATTTGCAATTATATGGAAAAAGATTATAATGAAGTTGCTGGGGAGCTGGACGGGATCCGGCTGAGAGGAAACTATCGCGTTTCGACCCATGAACCTGATTTGGATAATGCCAACGTAGGTAGCTTAAGACAACATCTGAGAGCGGAATACCTGCGGGTATTCCGCTCCTTTTGATTGCCGGCAGAATCTGAATTGCAACCCTTACAGCGGCCAACCGGGGGCACCACCTTTGGTCGCTATACAAAATTAATGCGTGGCCGCCGCGGACGCGGCGGGGAAAGGATGAAAATGAGAACAGCATTAACAATCGCCGGAAGTGATTCCAGCGGAGGCGCCGGCATCCAGGCAGATATCAAGACAATGACCGCCAACGGCGTATACGCCATGAGCGCGATCACTGCCCTGACAGCCCAGAATACGACCGGCGTGACAGGGATCATGAATGTAACACCTGACTTTTTGGCAGAGCAGCTGGATTGTATTTTTACGGACATCTTTCCGGATGCAGTAAAGACTGGGATGGTCTCTGAGACCGGCCTGATCGAAGTGATCGCGGCCAAGCTCAAAGAGTACGGCGCCCGCAACATCGTCGTAGACCCCGTTATGGTGGCGACGAGCGGCGCGAGACTGATCAGCGAGGACGCGACCGGCACCTTGAAAAAAGAATTATTACCTCTTGCAGCAGTGATCACACCTAATATTCCGGAAGGAGAATTCCTTGCGGACCGGAAGATCACGACCAAAGACGGGATGGAAGCCGCGGCGAAGGAGATCTACGGCCGCTACGGCTGCGCGGTCCTCCTAAAGGGCGGGCACAGCGTGAGCGACGCGGACGATCTTCTCTACGACGGCAGCGAAGCGACCTGGTTCCACGGCAGGCGGATCGACAATCCTAACACCCACGGCACCGGCTGCACGCTGTCCTCTGCCATCTCTTCCAATCTCGCCAAGGGCTATGATCTGGCGACTTCCGTGCGCTACGCGAAGAATTACATCTCGGGCGCGCTGGCAGCCATGCTGGACCTGGGCAAAGGGAGCGGTCCCATGAACCACGCTTTTGCCATAAGCGGTGAATACCGCACGCTGAAGGAGGCCGGGATCCATGAGTACGGAGAGTAAGAGAACTTCTGTCTTTGAGAACGGCCTGATCTGGTTCGGCGCGGGCGTCTCCATCGCGGAGATCCTGACCGGGACCTACTTCAGCACCCTTGGCTTTGGGAGGGGCCTCGCGGCGATCCTCCTGGGACACCTGATCGGCGGCGCCATGATGTTCGCGGCCGGCATGATCGGTGGCCTGGAACGCAAAAGCGCCATGGAGACGGTCAAGATGAGCTTCGGCGAGAAGGGGAGCATCCTCTTCGTCCTGCTCAATGTCCTTCAGCTGGTGGGCTGGACCGCCATCATGATCTACGACGGCGCGCTCGCGGCGGACGGCATCATGCACACGGGGCCATGGGTCTGGTCGATCGTCATCGGCGGGCTGATCCTCGTGTGGATCCTCATCGGCCTGACCAACCTGGGAAAGATCAACACCGTGGCAATGGCGGCGCTGTTCATCCTGTGCCTGCTCCTGTTCCGGGTGATCTTCGCCGGGGGCGGTCCGGGCGCGGAAGCTGTCATTGACGACAGTCTCAGCTTCGGCGCGGCCGTGGAGCTCGGCGTCGCTATGCCGCTCTCCTGGCTCCCTCTGATCAGCGACTACACCAGGGAGGCCGAAAAGCCTCTTGCGGCGACCGCTGTCAGCGTGATCGTGTACAGCCTGGTCAGTATCTTCATGTACGTGATCGGTATGGGCGCCTCTATTTTGACCGGAACGGACGATATCGCTTCAATCATGGTCAAAGCCGGCCTGGGCGCGGCGGGACTCCTCATCATCGTCTTCTCGACGGTGACGACGACCTTCCTGGACGCCTATTCTGCCGGGGTATCGAGCGTCTCGATCTCCCCGAAGATCAACGAGAAGTGGGCGGCGGCCCTGGTCACCGTCATCGGCACGGTACTGGCGCTCGTCTATCCCATGGACAACATCACCGGGTTCCTGTACCTGATCGGCTCCGTGTTCGCGCCTATGGTCGCGATCCAGATCGCGGACTACTTCGTCCTTAGAAAGAAGCCCTTCACGGGCGGCGTGAACGCGCGCAGCCTGACGCTGTGGCTGATCGGTTTCATCGCCTACCGCCTGCTCATGCGGGTGGATACGCCCGTCGGGAACACCCTTCCGGACATGGTGCTCACGATCCTGCTCTGCCTGTTCTTTCACGCTGTGGGAGGTAAGGAGCGCGGTTGAAGGCCCCGGAAATTGACCGGGCGTCTCTTCTGCCGCGCGTCAAGGGGAGCTGCCGCGGAATGAACCCGACCGGGCACCGGTCCGGTGCCGGTCCTGCGATCCCGCTGTGGTTCCCGCGCCAAAAGCAGGAGAAAAAATCTTATGAAAACAAATGAAATAACTGAGAACAAAGTCGGAGCATCTGCCTCCGTGACTACAAAGAAAATGGCCCTGACCGCCATGCTCGCGGCTGTCGCCGTGGTGGGATCCACGATCTCCTTCCCGGTATTCGGCTCCAAGTGCGCGCCCGTTCAGCATCTTGTCAACGTGATGTGCGCGGTCTTCCTGGGCCCCTGGTGGGGACTCGCGGCGGCGTTTCTGGCGAGCCTGATCCGGAACCTGGTCGGACTCGGGACCCCTCTGGCGTTTCCGGGCAGCATGTGCGGCGCGCTCCTGGCAGGCCTGCTCTACCGGCAGACCAAGGCCATCCCCGGCGCGCTGGTCGGCGAAGTCTTCGGGACGGCTGTCATCGGCGGCATGCTGGCTTATCCCGTCGCGAAGCTCGTGATGGGGAACGGCACAGCGGCGCTGTTCACCTTCGTCGTGCCCTTCCTGGTCAGCACCGCGGGCGGCACTCTCATCGCGGCGCTGGTCCTGATGCTGCTGCGGCAGACCGGCATCATGGGACAGCTCCGGTCGCAGATCGAGGATAACTGAAATGATCCGGCCCGCCCGCGGGCGGGAATGGGCCTCGGGGACAGATCCCCTAGCCCAAAGTAGGCCGGAGGAACAGAGCCTCCGGCCCGGAATGATGGAGATTACACATGAAATTCAGTAAGGAGAATTGTCTGCTGTACGCAGTCACGGACAGGTCCTGGCTGCGCGGGCAGACGCTGGCCGCGCAGGTGGAGGCCGCCCTTCGCGGCGGCGTCACAATGGTACAGCTTCGTGAAAAGGATCTCGATGAGGAATCATTTGAAAGAGAGGCACGGGAAATACAGAGCCTGTGCCGCTCTTTTCACGTTCCCTTCCTGATCAATGACAATGTGGAACTGGCGCGCAGGATCGACGCGGACGGCGTGCACGTGGGCCAGAACGACCTGGGGCCGAAAGAAGTGAGAAAGATCCTGGGACCGGACAAGATCATAGGCGTCACGGCCAAGACAGTAGAACAGGCAAGGGCGGCGCAGGCGGCCGGCGCGGATTACCTGGGCAGCGGCGCTGTTTTCGGTACTTCTACCAAAAAAGACGCCGTCCGGATGTCTCTTGACCGCTTTGAGGAGATCTGCGAGAGCGTATCGATCCCCGTCGTCGCGATCGGCGGCGTGACAGGCGACAATATGCGGCAGCTCGCCGGTAGGAGGATGAGCGGATTTGCAATCGTCAGCGGTATTTTTGCCGCCGAAGATATTGAGGCGCAGACGCGCGAACTGCGCGCGCTGGCAGAAGAGCTGTGCGCGCAGTGACGAGGAAC
>CACXGR010000206.1 GCA_902767235.1 uncultured Lachnospiraceae bacterium
GATCTCGCTGATGATCTTGGATCTCTTGATGAAAGTCTCCTTGGACTCCTCGTTCATGATCAGGTCCACATATCTCTGGCGGTATCTCATGTCGACGTCCTGCAGCCCGTGGAACTTCTCCGGCAGGGGAGAGAGGGACTTGGACAGAAGTGTCAGCTCCTTGGCGTGGACGGAGATCTCTCCGGTCTTGGTCTTGAAGACGAATCCCTTGACGCCGATGATGTCGCCGATGTCCATGCGCTTGAATTCCTTGTAGGCTTCCTCTCCCAGGTCATCTCTGGCGACATAGACCTGGATGCGGCCTTCCTTGTCCTGCACGTTGCAGAACGAAGCCTTGCCCATGACGCGCTTGAACATCATGCGGCCTGCGATGGAGACAGTCTCGTTTTCCAGTTCGTCAAAATCTCTCTTGATCTGAGCGCTGTGATAGCTCTGATCATATTTGACGATCTTAAAAGGATCTTTCCCTGCCGCCTGCAGCTCTGCGAGTTTCTCTCTTCTGACCTTCTCGAGCTGAGAAACGTCCTGTACCTTCTGCTGATTATTCTGTGCCACTGTTTCTATCCTTCCTGTTTGTACCGTCTTATATCGTTCTGTTATTCTATGCTTTACCTGTTGGGCGCTTTGATGTCCAGAACCTTATATGCACTCTCGCCGGCGGGTGTCTGTACGGTGATCGTTTCGCCGACATGGGCGCCGATCAGGCCCTTGCCCACGGGGGACTCATTGGAGATCTTGCCGTTTAAGCTGTCGACCTCCGTGGAACCGACGATCTTGTAGGTCAGCTCTTCGGCGAACTCGATGTCAAAGATCGTGACCGTGCTCCCCACCATGACCTTATCGGCGGTGATGTCATCATCGTCCACAACTTCGACATTCTTGAGGATCGTCTCCAGTTCGCTGATCCTGGCCTCGGTATCTCTCTGCTCGTCCTTGGCAGCATCGTACTCGGCGTTCTCAGAGAGGTCTCCCTGCTCTCTCGCTTCCTTGATCTTCTGTGCGATCTCTTTGCGTCTCACATCCTTGAGTTCGCGAAGCTCGTCTTCATATCTCTGAAGGCCTTCTCTGGTCAATATGTTCTTTTTCTCTTCCATTTTCGTACCGCTCCTAATTCATTATTCTCGAGCAATAAGCAGATACAAAACCTGCTCAGCAAATCTCATTGACACAGAATTATACAAGAGTAGCGCCGCTATTGTCAATCTATTTATGCGTAGGGGTACTCTCTGGCAAGCAAAGCCTGAAGCTCTGCCAGGGAGGTCACGGAATTCACATTTTTTCTCACCTTGGAGGCGCCGGGAAAGCCGGTGAGATAATTGTGCACATGCCCCCGCATCTCCCGCATTCCGACCTTTTCCCCTTTGCATTCACAGAGCATGTCCGCATGGCGGAGGATCATCCTCACGATGTCCCTCCTGGGCGGTCTCTCCAGGATCACGCCCCTCTCCAGATAGGCGTTGACCTCTCTGAAGATCCAGGGATTTCCCTGCGCCGCTCTGGCGATCATCACCGCGTCGCACTCCGTCTCATCCATCATCCGCTTCGCGCTCGGGCCATCCACCACATCGCCGTTGCCGATCACCGGAATGTCCAGCGCTCTTTTGACATCGGCTATGATCGACCAGTCCGCCTGTCCGCTGTACATCTGGTCTCTGGTCCTTCCGTGTACGGCTACCGCCGAGGCGCCGCCCTCCTGGGCAGCCAGCGCGCACTCAACCGCATTTATGTGCTCCGCATCAAATCCCTTTCGGATCTTTACCGTCACAGGGCGGCTCGTGTTCTCTTTGCATGCGCGGACTACTTTTTCGATCAGGGAGGGGTCCTTCATCAGGGCCGATCCTTCCTGGTTTCCGACGATCTTGGGCACCGGGCATCCCATGTTGATGTCCAGTATGTCAAAAGTCTGCTCCTCCAGGATCCGGCAGGCCTGCGCCATGACTTCGGGCTCATGGCCGAAGATTTGAAGGGAGACCGGCTTTTCCTCGGGAGAAGTCTCCCAGAGTTCGCCCGTCCTGCGGCTGCGGAATGTGATCGCCTTGGCGCTGATCATCTCCATGCAGACCAGCCCCGCCCCCATCTCATGGCAGAGCAGACGAAATGGCAGGTCTGAGACGCCTGCCATCGGTGCGAAGATCGTTCGGTTCGGTATGGTCACGTCCCCGATCATAAAAGGGGACGTATATCTGTTCATTTTCAATTCCTTCCGCTCCTGTTGTCCTTAATCCTCTTCGTCGTCATCTTCAAGCAGCGCCGCCGCGTCCTGATGAAGAAAAGTCACTTTAAAGTAAATGGAGAGCGCCTTGAACATCTCCTTTTTCTTTCTGCGGATCTCTTTCTGTAAGAGCTCCGCGCCGATATCGTCATAGAGCAGGTCCCCTTCGTCCTTCTGGGCGTCTGTCACCACTTCTCCGTATGGCGTAAATCCGATCGTGAAGATGCCCCCCACTTCCTCTGTGAAGAGCACGCAGATGATGTGAAGCTCTTCTTTGATATTCTCGGGGATCTTATCGAATTTTTTGTTAAAATAGTACTTTTTCTCGTATGCGTTCGCGCCGCAGAGCACGATGCGGTAGTTGTCCGCCTCCGTTCCTTCCATCGAACTGTAAAGCTCTTCGTTCATTCCCTTATCGCCTTTCTTTGCCTTTCGGTCACACATAGCCCATGACGCCCCTCACGGAGACCTCGCCGCTCGCGACCTCTCTGTCCGGCGAACCGTCGTCCGGTCTGACTGTCAACTCGCCTGTATCTGTGATGCCGATCGCGGTGCCCTCAAAAGGATCGACCGGACTCAGGACACGCACCCGCCTGCCGCGGTTCACGAGCCCTCTCTCATATTCCTCCTTCAGGGGCGCAAGGGACTGCACCTCTGTGAAGGCCTCATAGTCTTTCTCAAAATGCCGCCAGATCTCAGCGGTCAGTTCCGCCCGTCCCACATCACGGCCCAGCGCCAATTTCAGGGAGCCGGCCGTCTCACGGATCTCCTCCGGGAATTCGTCCTGGTTGACGTTCAGCCCGATCCCGATCACGATGTCCCGGATCTCCTTCTCCTCCAGGCGCATCTCTGTCAAAATACCGCAGATCTTGCGGCAGGGTCCGCCCGCACGGCTGACCACGATGTCATTGGGCCATTTGATCCCGAACTGCACGTTTTCTTCGCTGTAAAGCGCTTCGCATGCCTGATATACCGCCAGCGCCATGACCAGCGTGAGCATAGGCGCGTTCTCCGGGCTGATCGGCGGCTTGAGGAGAATGCTCATATATACATTCACATCAGGCGGAGAGATCCAGGTGCGCCCCCTCCGGCCCTTGCCGGCTGTCTGCTGTGCGGCCACCGCCAGTGTCCCCGAAGGGTACCCCTCGTCCGAGAGCCGGAATATATCTGCATTCGTGGATCCGGTCTCGGTCAGAAAGACCAGTGGGTGTCCCGCCCATTCGGTCTGCAGCCGGTTCTCGATCTCCTCCCGGTTAAAGAGGTCCCTTCCTTCCACAGAAAGGAGGCGGTACCCCTTATTGGTCACCGCCTCGATCGGATATCCTTCCTTTTTGAGTCTGCCAATGATCTTCCAGACCGCTGTCCGGGAAATGCCCAGCCGCCCGCTCAAGTGCTGTCCGGACAGATAGCCGTCCGCCTCCCTCAGCTGTCTCAGGATCTGCTGTTTGTTGTCCATTTTCTGTATTTTCGCTTTTATAATGTAGCCGCCATGACCGCCTTGATGGTGTGCATGCGGTTCTCCGCCTCTTCAAATACGACCGACGAAGGGCCCTCAAAGACCTCGTCTGTCACTTCCAGTTCCTTCATGCCGAATTCCTCGAAGATCTGTCTTCCGATCCCTGTCCCCTGGTCGTGGAAAGCGGGCAGGCAGTGCATGAACACGGCATTCCCGGAAGCGAGATCCATGAGTTTCTTGGTCACCTGGTAGGGTTTCATCTGCTGGATCCTCTCGCCCCAGGCTTCCATGGGCTCGCCCATGGAGACCCACACGTCCGTATAGAGGACGTCCGCGTTTCTCGCGCCCTCTTCTGGATCCTCGGTCAGCGTGATGCTGCCGCCGCTGGATGCCGCGATCTCCCTGCAGGTCTTTACCAGCTCCTCATCCGGGAAGTAGCTGCGGTTCGCACAGAGTGTGATATGCATGCCCATCTTGGCGCCGGCCACCATCCAGCTGTTCGCCATATTGTAGCGGCAGTCGCCGTAAAAACTCAGGCGGATCCCCTGAATATAGCCGAAGTGTTCCCGGATCGTGAGCAGATCCGCCAGCATCTGGGTGGGATGGAACTCATTGGTCAAACCGTTCCAAACGGGAACCTTGCTGTATTTGGCCAGTTCCTCCACGATCTCCTGTCCGTATCCGCGGTACTCGATGCCGTCGAACATGCCGGCGAGGACGCGGGCCGTGTCCGCTATGCTCTCTTTTTTGCCGATCTGGGAGCCTGAGGGATCCAGATAAGTGGTGCCCATGCCAAGGTCATGGCCGGCCACCTCAAAGGAGCAGCGCGTTCTGGTGCTCGTCTTCTCGAAGATCAGGGCAATATTTTTGCCTTCGCAAGTCCTGTGGGGAATGCCGGCTTTCTTTTTCGCCTTGAGCTCTGCGGCAAGGTCCAGCAGATAGAGGATCTCCTCCTGCGAGAAGTCCAGCAGTTTCAAAAAATCTCTTCCTTTAAGATTCACAGCCATTGATATTCCTATCCTTTCCGGTCTCTCACTTGCCTGCCGCAGTGCCGTCTTCCTTGATCATTTCCTTTACAGATGCCGCAAGTCCGGCGATCCCCTGGATCTCCGACGGGATGATGATCTTGGTCGCTCTGCCGTCTGCCGCCTGTGTAAATGCCTCCAGGCTCTTGATCCTGAGAACTGCCTCGTCCGCACCTGCCTCGCGGATCATGCGGATGCCGTCTGCATTCGCCTGCTGCACCTGGCGGATCGCTTCGCTGCGGCCGGCTGCCTCCTGGATCATCTTCTCCTTCTGCGCTTCCGCCGCAAGGATCGTTGCTCTCTTATCCGCCTCTGCCTGCAGGATCAGGGATTCTTTCTGACCTTCTGCCACCAGGATCGCCGATTTCTTCTCACCTTCCGCCTTCAGGATGGACTCACGTCTCTCACGCTCCGCCTTCATCTGTTTCTCCATGGCCTCGCGGATCGCGCTGGGCGGTGTGATGTTCTTGAGCTCGACGCGGGTCACCTTGATGCCCCAGGGATCCGTGGCGACGTCCAGAGATGCCCTCATCCTTGTGTTGATGGTCTCGCGGGACGTAAGTGTCTCATCCAGTTCCATATCGCCGATGATATTTCGGAGCGTGGTAGCTGTCAGGTTCTCGATCGCCATGATCGGATTCTCTACGCCGTATGTGAAGAGCTTCGCATCTGTGATCTGGAAGAACACGATGGAGTCGATCTGCATCGTTACGTTATCCTTGGTGATCACAGGCTGGGGAGGGAAATCCACGACCTGTTCCTTGAGGTTGACTCTTCTGGCGATCCGCTCAATAAAGGGGACCTTAAAGTGGAGTCCGACCCCCCAGGTCGCGCTGTAGGCGCCCAGGCGCTCAATGACATAGGCGTGCGCCTGCGGCACGATCTGGATGCAGGACACCGCGATAATGATAAGGATCAAAACAAGAATACCAATTGTGATCATTCCGGCCATTTTAATTACCTCTTTTCTTTCTGAACTGAAACTGTGAGATCAAACGCAGATCGGAAACACTGATCCGAAACGGGATCAGCTGATCCTCTTCCCGACGATCAGTTTCACGCCTTCGATGGCTCTGATCATGACGATCTCGTCCTTTTCTATGATGTGCTCCGGGTTGACCGATCTGGCTGTCCAGACCTGGCCGCTTACCTGAACGGCGCCCGTGCTCCTTAGGTTGTCTATCTTTTCAGTCACTACCGCCTCTTTGCCGATCAGACTGTCCGCATTGGTGCGCACGGCGTCTTTCTTCAGAAGTCTGACCGCAAGCGGTCTCGTCAGGAACAGCAGCACTACGGAGCCTGCCGCGAAGAGTGCGCACTGAAGCCATACAGGGCCGCCAAGCAGGGAACAGATCAGTGCGATCAGTGCGCCGCCGGCAAACCAGATCGTGGTGAGCGCTGTCGTCGCAAATTCTATCAGCAGAAGCAGCGCCACTGCGATCAGCCAGACCTGTGTCATACTAAGTGACATACTCACCTCTCTTTCCGGAGCGTCTTCTGTCTTCGCCGCCCATTACCGTTTCGTGCGGCTTTCAGCCTAAGATCCGCTGCGCTCCGGCGCAGATCTTATCTGAATCCAAATATATACATATTGTCGCCGGCTGTCAAATCACTTTCGCCCGGCGCGCCGTCTCTGCCTCGATGCCTCAAACATCAGGATTCCTGCCGCCATCGCCGCGTTGAGGGACTCAATATTGCCGTCCATGGGAATGTGGATCCGCGCATCGGCCGCATCGGCCGCCGCATCGGTCAGTCCGTTTCCCTCGTTCCCGATCAGGAAGGCGCAGGGGCCCGCGTAATCCGCCTCATCATAGGGGCGGCTCGCTTTGAGATGCGCCGCCAGGACCTTTACGCCGCACTGTTCTCTCAGCCATGCGATCTGCGCGGGAAGGTCTTCTGTATACAGGAAAGGAACGCGGAAGATCGCGCTCATCGTCGCTCTCACGGTCTTGGGATTAAAGAGGTCCGCCGTGTCCCTGCTCATGATGACGCCCGTCACACCGGCCGCCTCGGCGGTGCGAATCATCGTGCCCAAATTGCCGGGGTCCTGTATATTTTCCAGGATCAGGAGAAAGGGATTGCTTCCCAGCAGGTCCTCTTTCTCATACTGCGGCATCCCGGCCACGCACAGAACGCCCTGGGGCGTCTCCGTGGCAGAGATCTTCCGCATGATCTCCGGCGTCAGGAGCATGCAGTCTTCAGGCTCTTTTCCGCCGAGCTTCTCCGCCAGGAATTCCTCCGTCATGTAGACTTCCCTGATGCAGCCGGCAGGCGCATCTCTGTAGAGCCGCTCTCCTTCCAGAATAAAAACTTTCTCCTCTCTGCGGAGCCTGGCTTTCTTCTGAAGGGCCGCCAGTCTTTTGACCCGCGCGTTGGACGCGGATGTGATCTTTTCGGCCATTTATCTTTCTCTCCTTCTCACCCGCCGCGGCGGGCGAATAAAAATAGCCGGACGAATTGCTCCGTCCGGCCATGA
>CACXGR010000207.1 GCA_902767235.1 uncultured Lachnospiraceae bacterium
CAAGTTTTAAAGTCATAATACGGACGTTAGTGCCGCATATTTACAGCGTTTTTCAATGTGCGGAATTAAATTCCGCATTCAACTGTCCATAAGAAAGATAAAAGGAGAAATGACTATGCAATCACAGGTAAATGAATCTGATTGGAAGCTGAAACAGGAGTATGCAGTCATTTTGGAGCCACTCAAGCTCCGTTTTTCGGTCTGCAAGGTGTCTGATTATTCCGGTATAGATCTGATGCAGCCATTCTGCTTTACAGGCACCACGGACGAGGAGTATTCCCTTGTCTGTCCGGAGGCACTTGTTCCGGAGAACACGACTGCGAGGGATGACGGCTGGAGATGTTTTCGTATCACGGGACAGCTGGATTTCTCCCTGATCGGGATTCTGGCCCGGATCTCAAAGCTTCTTGCCTCAAATGAAATCGGCATATTTGCGATCTCGACATATAACACGGATTATATTCTGACAAAAGAAAAGAACTTCGAAAAGGCACTTAAGGTCCTGAAGGATGCCGGATACGATATAAAAGGCAGTTGAAAACGGTAAGTACAACGGCGGCAACAATTAGAAGAAGAAATACGGAAAGATCTCTATGGGCGAATATATAACAACATACACAGGGAAACACTTTGAGCCATCTAACCCCGATCCGGAGATGATCCGGATCGAAGATATAGCCCATGCGCTCTCATTGATCTGCAGGGGCAATGGGCATGTTAAAACCTTTTGGTCTGTCGGGCAGCACTGTATCAACTGCGCAAAGGAAGCATGGGCAAGAGGCCTGTCAAACCGCATGGTACTGGCCTGTCTGCTTCATGATGCCAGCGAATGCTATATGTCCGATATTCCCCGGCCATTCAAAAAAGAGCTGCCGGAATACCGATCCCTTGAAAAAAGTCTCCTGGATATGATTTACGGAAAGTTTCTGGGTGCTTCCCTCGCGCCGGAGGAACAGGCGCAGTTGAAAGAAATTGATGATGCGATGCTTTGGTATGATCTGGAAAACCTTCTGAATGAGGCGCAGTTTGGGGAGCCCCCAGAAATGCATATCGATCTGGATTATTCAGTGCGTTCATTCCAGGCTGTGGAGAATGAGTATCTGGAATTCTTCTATCGTTTCTCCGGGAAAGAGATGCCGAAGTCGGTTTAGCGTTCAGGATTTCCGGACAGTGTTAAAAAAGTGAATCCCATTCAGATTTGTGTTATGCTATTGATGGCCGAGATTGTGAGGAAGGTGTGAAGCAATGGAGAAAAAAGGAAAAGTCAGGCAGGCAAGAGCCGCAGAGACCAGAAAGCGGATCGTAGCAGCTGCCAAAAAACTGATCACGGAAAAGGGGTTCGAGAAGGTATCTATTGAAGACATCGCAAAGGAAGCCGAAGTTTCCACAGGCTCTTTTTACACTTACTTCAAAAGGAAGGAAGATGTAGTGGAGGAGTTGAATCAATTAAACTTCTACCGCCTTGCAGAGATCACCAATGAGAGGAAAGACAAAGATCTGAATGGCCGGCTGAAGTATTACTGCCATGAATTTCTGTCTGAGATAGAGCGGGTCGGCATCGAAATCTGCAGGCAGTGGATCCGGAACAATATCACGCCGGTCAGCACGGCCGGTCCGGATCAAAAATCCACGAAATATGAGCACGATTACCGCGCAATGGAATCGATCCTTGAAGAAGGCATCCGCCGAGGCGAGCTTACAGAGGACACACCTGTGGCTGAAATGGCGCTCTTTTTCAATGCACAGCTCTTTGGTCTTATGGTCGCCTGGTGTATGACGGATGCTTCTGTGGTCGGGTCGGACAAAACAGATATGTTTTGCGAAACCGTTATGACCCCGGCACTTGCACAATACATGGTTTGAAGGAGGAATAAGGATGATTTACAACAGTTTTCAGGACGTACATCTTTCTGCGCTGGGATTTGGCGCCATGCGTCTGCCTGTGATCGGCGGCGACGACAGCCGCATCGACGAGGCGGCGGCACTGCGTATGGTCGATACCGCTATGGCAAATGGCATCAACTATTATGATACAGCCTGGGGATATCACGGAGAGAACTCCGAGCTTGTCATAGGCAGAGCCCTTGCGCGCTATCCGAGGGAAAGC
Source organism: uncultured Lachnospiraceae bacterium (assembly GCA_902767235.1). Classification (GTDB taxonomy): domain Bacteria; phylum Bacillota; class Clostridia; order Lachnospirales; family Lachnospiraceae; genus CAG-791. The sequence goes on from CACXGR010000207.1 coordinate 2,108, forward strand.
TTTTGCCTTGCCACCAAGTTTCCCGGCTATGATCCCGCCAACTGGAGCAAGGTGGAGGAAATCTTCGAGACGCAGCTCAAGAAGCTGAACACCACATACTTTGATTTTTACCTGTTCCACAATGTATGCGAAATGAACATTGACGCTTACCTGGATGATGAAAAATATCACATCTACAGCTATTTGATGGAACAGAAGCGCAACGGCCGCATTAAGCATCTGGGGTTCTCCTGTCATGGAAGTATACCTGTTCTCAAGCGCTTTTTGGATGCTTACGGCAAGGATATGGAATTTTGCCAGCTTCAGCTGAACTATCTGGACTGGACCTTCCAGCACGGCAAAGAAAAAGTGGAGCTGCTGGGGGAGATGGGCATTCCTGTCTGGGTGATGGAGCCTCTGCGGGGAGGCAAGCTGGCAAGGCTGGCCCCGCAATATGAGGCGGAGCTGAAAGCGCTGCGCCCGGATGAAGAGATTGCCGCCTGGGCTTTCCGTTTTCTGCAGACGATCCCGGGTGTGACAATGATCCTGTCCGGTATGTCAGACCAGGAGCAGCTGGAGAAAAACCTTGCCACCTTCGCAGAGGATCGGAAGCTGAACGAGACCGAGATGCAAACCTTACTGGGCATTGCGGAGAAGATGCTCTCCGTCGGCACGGTGCCCTGCACAGCCTGCCATTACTGCGTCAGCCATTGCCCGATGAGTCTGGATATTCCGCACCTTCTGAGCCTGTACAACGAGCACGCGTATACCGGCGGCGG
>CACXGR010000208.1 GCA_902767235.1 uncultured Lachnospiraceae bacterium
AAATGGATCGGCGACATCTGCGGAGCCAGGATCGTATAGTTCTTGCGCATGTCCTCTGTGAAGGGGACTTTTTTGATGGCGGTCTGATGCATCCTGCGCTTTGTCTTCTTGGCGTCGCGGATGCGGATGGCTGCGATCAGTGAGCGCACGCGAATGCGGGCACTGCCCAGGTTGTTGACCTCGTCGATCTTGAGGCAGGTGTATATTTTGTCAGAGCCGGACAAGATATCGTCCACCTGGTCGGTCGTCACGGCGTCGATGCCGCAGCCGAAGGAGTTGAGCTGGATCAGGTCCAGATCGTCCCTCGAGCGCACATAGCTGGCCGCCGCGTAGAGCCTTGAGTGGTACATCCACTGGTCCAGAACGACGATGGGCCGCTCGGGGTCCTGCAGATGGGAGATGGAGTCCTCGGAGAGGACGGCGATGCCGTAGGAGCTGATCATCTCCGGAATGCCGTGGTTGATCTCGGGATCGATGTGGTAGGGGCGGCCTGCCAGCACGATGCCCTTCACATTGTGCTCCTCCATATATTTCAGGACTTCCTCGCCCTTCTTCTGAATATCCCGGCGGCAGTTCATGAGCTCAGTCCAGCCGGCGTAAGCGGCTTCCTCGACTTCTTTCTCGGGGATGTCGGAAAACTCCTTTTTCAGCGCGCTGCTGACGGTGTCCACATTTGTGAAGGCCATGAAGGGATTGCGGAAATCCACCTCTCCGCGGCCGATCTCCTCCACGTTGTTGCGGATGTTCTCCGGGTAGGAGGTGACGATGGGACAGTTGTAGTGGTTGTCCGCGTGGTCAAACTCCGTGCGCTCATAGAAGAGAGAAGGATAGAAGATGAAGTCCACGCCCTTCCTGATCAGCCACATGATGTGGCCGTGCGCTATTTTGGCGGGGTAGCAGGCGGATTCGCTGGGGATCGACTCAATGCCCATCTCATAGACCTTATGGGTGGAGAGCGGGGAGATCACGACGCGGTAGCCCAGTTTTGCGAAGAAGGTCGCCCAGAAGGGGTAGTTCTCGTAGATGTTCAGGACGCGCGGGATCCCGACGGTGCCCCGGTATGCCTGCTCCCTGGGGAGGGGCTTGTAGGCGAAGATCCGTCTCAACTTGTATTTGTAGATATTGGGAATATCGTTCTTCTTGATCTCCTGGCCCAGGCCGCGCTCGCAGCGGTTGCCGGAGATATATTCGCGCCCGCCGCTGAAGTGGTTGACGGTCAGGCGGCAGTTGTTGTTGCACTTTCCGCAGTTGCGGATGGAGGTCTCGAAGGTCAGCTTGTCGATCTCGTCAAAAGAGAGCATGGTGCTCGGCGTCTCCCCGTCGTAGCGCTCTCTGGCGATCAGCGCGGCGCCGAAGGCACCCATGATGCCGGCGATGTCGGGACGGATCACCTGTCCGTCGGAGATCAGTTCGAGACTGCGCAGGACCGCGTCATTGTAGAAAGTGCCGCCCTGCACGACGATATTGCGCCCCAGCTGAGAGGCGTCGGAGACCTTGATGACCTTGAAGAGCGCGTTCTTGACGACGGAGTAGGCAAGGCCCGCGGAGATATCGGATACGTCCGCGCCTTCCTTCTGCGCCTGCTTGACGCGGGAGTTCATAAAGACGGTGCAGCGGGTGCCCAGATCGATGGGATGCTCCGCAAAGAGCGCTTCCCTGGCAAAATCCTGAACGCTGAAGTCCAAAGACTTGGCGAAAGTCTCGATGAAGGAGCCGCAGCCGGAGGAGCACGCCTCATTGAGGAGAACGTTGTCCACGGCGTGGTTCTTGATGCGGATGCACTTCATGTCCTGGCCGCCGATGTCCAGAATGCAGTCCACCTCGGGGTCGAAGAAGGCCGCCGCGTAGTAGTGCGCGATGGTCTCGACCTCGCCTTCGTCCAAAAGGAAGGCTGCCTTGAGCAGCGCTTCGCCGTAACCGGTGGAGCAGCTGCGCACGATGCGTGCGCCCTTGGGCAGGAGCCTCCTGATCTCCCGGATGGAGCGGATGGACGTCCGGATGGGGCTTCCCTCGTTGCTGCTGTAAAAAGAGTACAAGAGAGAGCCGTCCTCGCCCACCAGCGCGAGCTTGGTGGTCGTGGATCCGGCGTCGATGCCCAGATAGCAGTTGCCGCGATACGTGGAGAGATCCCCCTTCTTTACGCAGGCTTTGGCGTGGCGCTCCCTGAAAGTCTCGTATTCTTCTCTGGAGCTGAAGAGCGGGTCCATTCTCCCGATCTCGAATTCCATATGGATCTCGCCGGAGAGGCGCTCCTTCATCTCGGAGAGCGTCAAAAAGACGTCTTCCTTGGCATTCATGGCACTGCCCATGGCCGCAAAGAGGTGCGAGTTCTCCACATCAATGGTGTGCTCTTCGTCCAGGTTGAGGGTGCGGACAAAGGCTTCCTTCAGCTCCGGCAGGAAATGGAGGGGACCGCCCAGGAAGGCGACGTGGCCGCGGATCGGTTTGCCGCAGGCGAGGCCGCTGATGGTCTGATTGACGACGGCCTGGAAAATAGAGGCCGCCAGATCCTCCTTGGTCGCCCCTTCATTGATCAGGGGCTGGATGTCGGACTTGGCAAAGACGCCGCAGCGGGCTGCGATCGTATAGAGGGACGTGTAATCCCTGGCATACTCGTTCAGTCCCGAAGCATCGGTCTGAAGGAGCGATGCCATCTGGTCGATGAAGGAACCGGTGCCGCCGGCGCAGATGCCGTTCATGCGCTGCTCCACGTTTCCGTTCTCGAAATAGATGATCTTGGCGTCCTCGCCGCCCAGCTCGATGGCGACGTCTGTCTGGGGAGCGACCGCTTCCAGCGCGGTGGAGACCGCGACGACCTCCTGTACAAAAGGAACCTTGAGGTAATTGGCCAGCGTGAGCCCGCCGGAACCGGTGATGACCGGGTGGATCGTGTGCTCGCCCAGCTCCTCAATGGCTTCGCTCAAGAGCGCGAAGAGCGTCCCGCGGATATCGGCGTGGTGGCGCCTGTAATCCGCAAAGAGCAGTTTATGGTCAGGGTCCAGGATCGCGATCTTAACGGTCGTGGACCCGATATCAATTCCTAAAGTAAGATCCTTAGCAATCACGTATCAAACTCCTTACA
>CACXGR010000209.1 GCA_902767235.1 uncultured Lachnospiraceae bacterium
GCCACGGAAACTTCACCCCCCTCCAGAAGCCCGCCGCCCCCCTCGCAACCTTTTCATGGTGCGACCGCTCCCAATTTGCTATAATTTTTCTGAAGCAGGAAGGAGCACAAAAGGATGCCTTTTACATATGAAGTAATACAATACCGCGGAGAAGACTGCATTGAGATCACCGGGTATGAAGGAACGCTCAGGAGCATGTCCGTCCCCGATGAGATCGAGGGACTTCCGGTCAGGAGTATCGGCAAGCATGCTTTTGCGGGAAGGAGGGACCTCGAGGAGGTCTCGCTTCCGGATACGGTGAGAAGACTGAGCCTCTTCGCCTTTCACAATTGTGCAAAGCTGCGCGGGATGCGGCTCTACGACAGCATCGGGGACTACTATGACGGCGCGATCCGGCAGTGCACTTCCCTCGAAGAGATCGAGATGGTCTGCAGGGGAGGTTCGTACGCGCTCATGAAGGAGATGCTGGGCGACAACGACAAGGAGATGAGTTTTCTGCTGCATCTTGAGGGCGAAGAAAATCAGAGTGAAGATATCAGGCTCTCCTTTCCGGACTACGCGCTGATCGCGTCGGAGAACACGATGGCCAGGACGATCCAGTTTGCCTATGAGGGCGGCGGCTATCAGTACCGACAGTGTGTCCGCAAAAAAGAGATCCGCTACAGGGAATATGACCGTCTCTTCACTTTTATGGAGCACGATGATCCGTCCTTTGCGGCGGTCATTGCCTCTGACAGGCTCATGTATCCGCATGATCTGGACGCGGCGGCGCAGGAGCGATATACGGATTTTCTGAGGGAGCATGCCGCAGAGGCGCTGCGGCGCTTTATCAGAGGCGGGCAGATCGACAGGGTGCGCCTGGTCACCGAAAGGGGACTGGCGGACCAAGCGGCGATCTCGCAGGCGCTCAGAGAGGCCTCAGAGAGAAAGGAGACCGCGATCTGTGCGGCCCTCATGGAGAGCGGAAGGCAGAAACGAACCGAGACGGCCGTGCCGTCACTGACGCTGGAGCTGGAAGACTGGTAAGGCGCCGTTCCCGGGACGCACATCGGATGAACACATTACTGAGAAAGGGCACACAATGTCTCAGACGAGAGAAAAACTGGAAGAGATGGGTTTTCGGATCCTGGACGCCGTGCGGACGGAGCTGCTCTTGTCCATGCGTTTTATGGCACCTGCACTGAACAGTCTGGGCTTTAAGATGGATCTGGCCACTTCCTATGCGGGCACGGACGCGGCTTATATCCGTTTCAATCCGGGCTTTCTTCTGCAGACCTATGTGGAGCGCCCGAGGATCATGAACCGGATGTACGTGCATATGCTGGTGCACTGCCTTTTCCGCCACATGTTTACGGCGCAGGAGAGGGAGGACCCGGAGCTGTGGGATCTGTGCTGCGATATCGCGGCGGAATCGGTGGTGGATTCCATGACCTACGATGTGATCGCGAGGCCGCACTCGAGTTTTCGCGAGTACTGGTACGAGAGACTGGAGGGAGAAGTCCGGGTATTGACCGCAGAGAAGATCTACGCCTGGTTTTTGCAAAGGGACCGCGACTACAGTGTCGAGGAGGCGCTCCGAAGAGAGTTTACTGTGGATGATCACAGCTTCTGGCAGCGGCTGGAGGACGAGGAGCAGGACCGGCAGCCGCCGAAAACGCCGCCGGGCGCGCCTCCCGCAGCACCGCCGAACAAAAGCGGGGAGGATGGAAATCAGGACGCACCGGATGGACCGAGGAACTTAAAGCGCGTCCGCCCCAAAGAGGACGAGTGGGAGAAGAACGCCAAACAGATCGAGGCCGACCTGGAGATCATGGGCAAGGAGCGCTCGGAGGAGTCCGGATCACTGTCCAGGATCCTGCGATTCGAGAGCCGGAAACGGACCGATTACAGGGAGTTTTTGCAGCGCTTCTCTATTTTGCGCGAGGAGGCGGGCGTGGATCTGGACTCCTTTGACTACGGCTTCTACTGCTACGGAATGGAGCTGTACGGGAACATGCCCCTGATCGAGGAAAATGAGTTTCGGGAGATCCGGAAAGTGGAGTCGCTGGTCATCGCGCTGGATACCTCCGCCTCCTGCCAGAAGGTGCTGGTGCAGCAGTTCCTGAGCGAGACGGCGGATCTGCTGGCGGGGATCGGGAGCTTCTTTAAGAAGACGCAGATCCACATCATCGAGTGCGATGATCAGGTGCAGAACGACAGGCTGATCACCGACCCGGCACAGCTGCTTGAATATGCACAGCAGTTCGAGGTGAAGGGCGGTTACGGGACGGACTTCCGGCCGGTCTTCAACTATATAGAGGATCTGCGGGCCCGGGGGGAACTGGAGGATCTCAAGGGGCTCATGTACTTTACAGACGGCTTCGGGATCTATCCCGACAAGCCGACGGACTATGACACGGCGTTTGTATTTTGGCGCGACGAGGAACTGGATGACACCGGGGTGCCGGACTGGGCCATCAGGCTCTTTATCACACCGGAGGGACTGGAGATTAAGGAAAGACCTGGGGGAGAAAATTGAACATCAGAGTAAACATCAAAGAAGCCAAGCAGGAAGTGATCAACACCGTGCGCGCCTACCTCAAAAAGGACGAGACGGGCGCCTACGAGATACCGCCGGAGAGGCAGCGCCCCATTCTGCTGATGGGACCTCCCGGCATCGGAAAGACGGCCATCATGGAACAGGTCGCCAGAGAGTGCGGGATCAGTCTGATCTCCTATACCATCACGCATCACACCAGGCAGAGCGCCATCGGGCTTCCCTTTATCTCCAAAAAGGAGTACGGAGGGGAGGAGCACGCCGTCACGGAGTACACCATGAGCGAGATCGTCGCGTCCGTCTATGACCAGATCGAGATCTCCGGGATCAGGGAGGGCATCCTGTTCCTGGATGAGATCAACTGCGTCTCGGAGACGCTTGCCCCTACCATGCTGCAGTTCTTGCAGTACAAGATGTTCGGAAACCACAAGGTGCCGGATGGCTTCATCATCGTGACGGCCGGAAATCCGCCTCAGTACAACAAATCGGTCAGGGACTTTGACATCGTGACCCTGGACCGTGTAAAGCGCATCGATATCGAGGAGGACTTCAGCGTCTGGAAGGAATACGCCTACCAGGCGGGCATCCACGGCGCGATCCTGTCCTATCTGGAGATCCGCAAGAAGGACTTCTACAGTGTCAAAACACAGATCGACGGCAGGCAGTTCGTGACCGCCAGAGGCTGGGAGGACCTGTCGCGCATTCTCAAGGTCTATGAGGAGCTGGGGATCGAGGCGGGCGAGCGGCTGTGCATCCAGTATCTGCAGGATCCGGAGATCGCCTCCGGCTTTGCCACTTACTATGAACTCTACTGCAAGTACCGCACGCTCTACCGCATTCCCGAGATCCTGGAGGGCACCATGCCCGGGGAGAACGGCGCGCTGCGGGATGCGCCCTTTGATGAGAAGCTCAGTATTCTGGGACTGCTCATTGACAGCCTGAACCAGGAGTTCCGCGCCTATGATGAGAACAAGAGGGTCCAGGAGAGGGTCCTGGAGGAGCTCCTGCAGGTCCGCGGCGGGCTCAAAGCCGCTGCCGCGGGAGCAGACGGAGCGGGAAGCTCCGCAGAGAGGGCCGGCACGCCGCAGAGCGCCGGGGCGCTGGTCGCCGGGAGAAGGAAGCGCTGCGAGGAAGAGATCGCAAGGCTCACAAAAGCCAGAATGCTGGACCGCGACAGCGAACGCGTGGAGAGAAAGGTCTGCCGGCGGCTCAAAGAGATGGAAAAACATCTCGCGCTGGAGGGCAGCGGCGATCCCAGGGCGGATTTCACTATTTTGAAAAAGGACTTCGACAAGGCAGAGGAAACGAGAAAAGAGGATATCGTCACAGCCGACAGGCATCTGACGAACAGCTTCCGCTTCCTGTCGGCTACCTTTGGCGAAGGGCAGGAGATCGTGCTCTTCCTCTCGGAGCTGGCGGCCGGTTACTACAGCCTGAAGTTTGTCAATGAGTGCGGAAATGACGCGTACTACAGGTACAACCGCCTGCTTCTCCTAAGAGACAGGAGAGAGGCGCTGCAGCAGGAGGCACTTGACCTGCTTGCACTGTGA
>CACXGR010000210.1 GCA_902767235.1 uncultured Lachnospiraceae bacterium
CAAGAACAGCGGCAAGACCGGCTGGGTAAAGAGCAGCGGCAAATGGCGCTACTACAAGAACGGCAAAATAAAGAAGGGCTGGCTGAAGCTCGGAAAGAAAAATAAGAAAGTATACTATCTCGACAAGAACGGCTTCAGGGTCACCGGACTGAAGAAGATCAAGGGCAATCGCTATTACTTCAATAAAAAGGGTGTCATGCAGAAGGGCTGGGTGAAGATCAAATCCAGCTGGTACTACTTTATGAAGAACGGCAAGATGAAGACCGGATGGCTCAAGCTCAATAACAGGTACTTCTATCTGCAGAAGAACGGCAAGATGAAGACCGGATGGCTCAAAGATACGGACGGCAAATGGTATTATCTCAACTCAGAGGGCGTCATGGTCACCGGAAGACAGATCATCGGCGGCAAGGTCTATTACTTCAACGGTATGGGAGACCTTCGTGAGTGAGAAGTCCTGAACATTGAATGAGATGAATATGAAGGGAGACAGTTGATGAGGACAGAGTTCTCAATCACGCTGCCTCCCTTTTTTTGGGGCCTTTGGCGGGATATCGGCGCCCGGCAATTGCAATTGCGATTAAATTGTGGTAAATTCAATCGCATAATGCAATGAAAGACATGATGGAGGAATCCGATGAACGACAAATACGCTTGTCTGATGCTGAAGAACCAACTGTGCTTTCCCCTGTATGCCTGCTCCAAGGAGATCATCCGACGGTATAAGCCCTTTCTCGACAAAGTGGATCTGACCTATACCCAGTATATAACGATGATGGCGCTGTGGGAAAATGAGAGCATGAATGTCCGGGAACTGGGACAATGTCTGTTTCTGGACTCCGGGACGCTTACGCCTGTCCTCAAAAAGCTGGAGGGAAAAGGGTATATCGAGCGGTGCAGATCCAAGGAGGATGAGAGAAATCTCATTGTGACAGTGACCGCAAAGGGGTGGGAACTCAGGGAGAAAGCCCTGAAGATACCCGAAGCCATGGCAATGTGTGTCGACCTGGACCCCGCAGAATCGGGGGAATTGTACAGGCTGCTCTACAAGGTGCTGGGCGTGGAAGTCTGACATGCCGCAGGGAACTGATTTCGCAGATACACCATACATGACAGATAGTATATTGATCTGATTTATGATATGATTTATAAGATACTCTGATAATCGAGTGCAAAATGACCGAATCGAAGAAGGACTGAGGGCGGGCATAAGAAAGACATCTCCCGCATCGTGCGCTTCGACATGGAGGTAAATATGGCCAAAATAATGGATATGATATTTGGCACGCACAGCCAAAGGGAACTGAAGAGAGTGGAGCCGATCGTGAACAGGATCGAGGAACTCAGACCGCAGATGCAGCAGTTGAGCGACGAAGCGCTCAGGGGCAAGACGGATGAGTTCAGGAAGAGACTGGAAAAAGGCGAAACACTCGACGACATTCTTCCCGAAGCCTATGCGGCCGTAAGGGAAGGCGCCAAGAGAGCACTGGGCATGGAACCTTTCCGGGTACAGGTGATCGGCGCCATCATTCTTCACCAGGGACGTATCGCTGAGATGCGCACAGGTGAAGGTAAGACCCTGGTAGCGACCATGCCCGCCTATCTCAATGCCCTGGAAGGCAGAGGCGTGCATGTTGTCACCGTCAACGATTACCTGGCCAAGCGAGACGCGGAGTGGATGGGACAGGTCTACACATTCATGGGCCTGACAGTCGGCGTCGTTCTCAACAGCATGAGCAGCGAGGAGAGACAGCAGCAGTATTCCTGCGACATCACTTATGTGACCAACAACGAGCTGGGCTTTGATTATCTTCGCGACAACATGGCGATCTATAAGAACCAGCTGGTCCTTCGGGAACTTCACTATGCCATCATCGACGAGGTGGACTCGGTCCTGATCGACGAAGCCCGCACACCGCTGATCATTTCCGGTCAAAGCGGAAAATCCACCAAGATCTATGAGGCCTGTGATATTTTGGCCAAGCAGATGAAGCGCGGCGAAGATATGGAGGATCTCTCCAAGATCGACGCGATCATGGGCGTAGAGAGGGAAGAGACCGGCGACTTCATCGTCAATGAGAAGGACAAAGTGGTCAATCTCACCGCAGAGGGCGTGTCCAAGGTCGAGAAGTTCTTCCATATCCCCAACCTCGCCGATCCCGAGAACCTGGAGATCCAGCACTGCATCATCCTCGCGCTGAGAGCCAACAACCTGATGCACAGGGACCACGACTACATCGTAAAGGATGACCAGGTCCTGATCGTAGACGAGTTCACAGGACGTGTGATGCCCGGAAGACGCTACAGCGACGGCCTCCACCAGGCGATCGAAGCCAAGGAAAACGTAAAGGTCAAAAAAGAGAGCAAGACCCTGGCGACCATCACCTTCCAGAACTTCTTCAATAAGTTCGACAAGAAGTGCGGCATGACCGGTACGGCCCTCACCGAGGAGCGCGAGTTCCGCGAGATCTACGGCATGGACGTCATTGAGATCCCGACCAACAAGCCGGTGATCCGTATCGATCATCAGGATGCGGTCTACAAGACCAAGAAAGAGAAGTACAAAGCGGTCGTCGATGCAGTCAAAGAGGCCCACGCGAAGGGACAGCCCGTTCTGGTAGGTACGATCACGATCCAGGTTTCCGAGGATGTGTCCAAGATGCTCAGGAGAGAGGGCATCCCGCACAATGTCCTCAACGCCAAGTTCCATGAGATGGAAGCGGAGATCGTGGCGCAGGCCGGTCAGCACGGAGCGGTCACCATTGCGACCAACATGGCCGGACGTGGTACGGATATCAAGCTGGACGACGAGGCGAAGGCTGCGGGCGGACTGAAGATCATCGGCACCGAGAGACATGAGTCCAGACGTATCGACAATCAGCTGCGAGGCCGAAGCGGACGACAGGGAGACCCCGGCGAATCCAGGTTCTATATCTCGCTGGAGGACGATCTGATGCGCCTGTTCGGTTCAGACAGGATGATCGCCATGTTCAATGCGCTCAAGATCCCCGAGGGTGAGGAGATCTCTCACAAATCCCTCACCAAGGCGGTGGAAGGCGCCCAGAAGAAGATCGAGGCCAACAACTTCGGCATCCGTAAGAATTTGCTGGATTATGACCAGGTCATGAATGAGCAGAGAGAGATCATGTACAAGCAGCGCCGCCAGGTCCTCGACGGAGAGAGCATGCGGGATTCGATCCTCAACATGATCAGCGAGATCGTAGAGAATGCGGTTGACACCAGCATCTCCGAGGACCAGGACAGCGACGACTGGGATCTGACTGAGCTCAACGAGCTCCTTCTGCCCACGATCCCCTTCAAGGTCATCACCAGAGGAAGGATCAAAGAGCGCACCAAGGACGGCCTCAAGCAGCAGCTCAAGGAAGAGGCGCTCGCACTCTATGAGAGCAAGGAATCCGAGTTCCCGGATGAAGAGGCGGTCCGCGAGATCGAGCGCGTCGTCCTGCTCAAGGTCGTCGACAGAAAGTGGATGGACCACATCGACGATATGGACCAGCTCCGCCAGAGCATCGGACTGCAGGCACTGGGCCAGCACGACCCTCTTGTCGAGTACAAGATCGCCGGCTACGACATGTTCAACGAGATGAACCGCAATATCATGGAGGAGACGGTCCGCGTCCTCTTCCACGTCAAAGTAGAGCAGAAAGTAGAGAGAGAAGAGGTCGCCAAGGTGACCGGCACCAACAAGGACGATACATCCGTGAAGGAGCCCAAGAGAAGGGTGGAGAAGAAGATCTATCCCAATGATCCCTGCCCTTGCGGAAGCGGCAAGAAGTATAAGAACTGCCACGGACGTAAACTCTGATCAAATATAGAAGGAGAATGACAGCGAATGATCGAATTAGACCAGATGAAGCTTGAACTGCAGCAGTACGAAAAGCCGCTGGAGGAAGTGAGAGATTCCCTGGATCTGGATTTCAAGAAACAGAGGATCGAGGAGCTCTCAAGGGAATCAGAGGCACCGGACTTCTGGAATGATGCAGATACGGCCAACAAGAAGATGAAGCAGCTCAAGGATCTGCAGACCCTGGTAGAGGAGGCAGATGGACTGAGCACGTCCTATGAAGATATGATGATGTTGATCGAGATGGCCAACGAAGAGGACGACAGATCCGTGATCGGGAGCATTCGGGAGGATCTGGATGCTTTCAAGGAGAAGCTGGAAGAGATGCGTCTCTCCACGCTCCTGACCGGTGAGTACGACGACTCCAATGCGATCGTCAGCCTCAATGCCGGCGCCGGCGGAACAGAGAGCTGCGACTGGTGCTCCATGCTCTACAGAATGTATACCCGCTGGGCGGACCGCAAGGGCTTCTCGGTAGAAGTCATGAACTTTGTGGACGGCGACGAGGCCGGCATCAAGTCCGTAGACTTCCAGATCAACGGGACCAACGCCTACGGCTATCTCAAATCCGAGCGGGGCGTGCACAGGCTCGTGCGCATCTCACCCTTTAACGCGCAGGGAAAAAGACAGACGTCCTTTGTATCCTGCGATGTCATGCCCGATATACAGAAAGATATCGACATTGTGATCAACCCCGACGATATCCGCATCGACACCTATCGAAGCAGCGGCGCCGGCGGACAGCACATCAACAAGACGTCCTCCGCGATCCGCATCACGCACTTCCCTACGGGGATCGTCGTGACTTGCCAGAACGAGCGGTCCCAGTTCCAGAACAAGGACAAGGCTATGCAGATGCTCAAAGCCAAACTCTACATGAAGAAGATGGAGGAGGAGCAGGCCAAGCTCGCCGGCATTCGCGGAGAAGTCAAGGATATCGCCTGGGGAAGCCAGATCCGCTCCTATGTCCTGCAGCCTTACACAATGGTCAAGGATACCAGGACAGCCGAGGAAACCAGCAATACCAGCGCGGTGCTCGACGGCGATATCGACCGCTTCATCAACGCCTACCTCAAGATGGAGGCAGGCAAGGCGGAGAGAGGCACGGTCTGACAAGTGCCATAGGAGCACTTTGACGGCCCAGACCTGAGGATGAACAGGAACGGATGTGAAAGAGACGATCAGACTATATGACACAAATGCATACCTGACCCGGTGCGAGGCGAAGATCCTCACGATCCGCGCCGCGGAACCGGGAACAGCGGACGGGGATCCGGCCGCCGGCGAAGAAGGCCCTGCAGGCATTCTGCCCGGTCAGACCGCACTGGACCTGGTCCTGGATCAGACCGTATTCTTTCCGGAAGGGGGCGGCCAGTCTGCGGACAGAGGCTGGATCTTTGCGGAAGGGATGACAGGGGAGGAAACCCTGGCGCTCTCCGTGACGGACGTACAGATGCAGGACGGAGTGATCCTTCACAGGGTCATATGCTCAGAGGAGGAAGCGTCTGCGCTTAAGGCCGGTGCCGCAGTCACCCTGCAGATCGACTGGGAGCGAAGGTTCGGCTTTATGCAGAACCACACGGGAGAGCATATTTTGTCAGGGCTCATGCACAACCGCTATGGCTTTGACAATATCGGCTTCCATCTCAGCGATCATTCCGTGACGCTGGATGTGAACGGCCAGCTGGATGAGGAGGAGATTCTCTTTCTGGAGTGGGAGGCCAACGAAGTCATCTACAGCAATCTGCCGGTGAAGGTATCCTATCCGTCAAAATCCGAGCTGGAACGGATCAGCTACCGCAGCAAGATCGAGATCGAGGGGCAGACCCGCCTGGTGACGATCCCGGATGTGGATGTATGCGCATGCTGCGCCACCCATGTGCGGATGACCGGCGAGATCGGGCTGATCAAAATAGTGAAGACCCTGCGCTTTAACGGCGGAATGCGGCTGTTTATCATGTGCGGAAGAAGAGCCCTGGCTCTGATGCAGAAGAGACAGCAGCGCATTGAAGAGATCTCCCATCTGACCAATCGCAGCCAGGATGAGATCGGCGACGGCGTGCAGCACCTTTTGGACGAGATCGGCGCCCTCAGGCAAAAGAACAGAGAACTGGAGTACCAGGCAGCATTTCTGCGCCTGGAGACGATACCGGCCCGGGAAAAGGACGTGTACATGTTCGTCGGTGAGATGGACACGATCGTGCAGAGAAATCTGGTAAACCGCCTCTGCGAGGAGCATGAAGGGATCTGCGGCGTCTTCTCCGGCTCCGACCCTGGGACAGGGGATAGCGTGTCATACCGCTATATCATCGGCAGCCGCTCTTCTGACGCCAGAGAAGTGCAGAAAAAGCTTAAAAGCGCACTTGGGGCCAAAGGCGGCGGAAAGCCGGAGATGATCCAGGGATCTGTCTCAGGAACAGAGGATGCGATCAGAAAAGCGCTTGCATAAGATTTGCATGAGACTTGCATAAGAAAGGAAGAATTATGGCATCAACCGTTTTTTTATTGATGGTCATGATCTGGGTCATTGTGATCACGATGCTCAGACGCTTTTCGCGCGGCGCAAAGGGCTCGGGCAAAGCCGGGACATCAGCGGCCGTAAACAGGCAGGCAAGGCGTAAGGCGTCCGGCCTGAACGGGGCAAAAGCGCCGCTCTTTCGCAATAAGAATAAGGACATCTCCTGCGCCCGCTTTGATCATGTGCACTCGGAATGGGACAATTCCTCAACGATCTATGTCTCACCCGGTGAGCCGGAGGAAGGATACATCGTTCTAAACGGAAAGAAGATGCGCAGAACAGAAGCGGATGCGTATGAGAACAGCATTTGAAATCCCATAAGGAGTCTCCGGCCCAAAAGGAGCACGAAAGCAATGAACGTGATACCTTTCCGGCCGGAGACGTTTTTATCCAATGATCAGATCGGAGGAGAGATGACAGAAAAAGAAATCTATGTTTTCATAGAAAAAATGAAAAAGTACGGAGATGTCTGGGAGTACGGCGAGGTGGTCCGTCAGTACGGAAACAAGGCGCTGGAAGAGGCCGTCGCGGACAGAAAGTTTGACATCTCTGAGTTTTCAAGCATTACGGGAATGATCATTGACGAGGAGGACATGGATTGACAGCCAGGGATCTGCCGGAAGCATTTGTGAGCCGCATGAAAACGATGCTGGGGGATGAATACCCGGCGTTTGAGGAATCCTATGACAGGCCGCGCAGAGGCGGCCTCAGGATCAACGCGCTCAAAAAGGGCCTGCAGGAGCCGGAGAAGGTGCTCCTTTCGGGCACAGGTGCGGAGCAGGCGCCCATGTTCGGCGCAGAGCAGATACCATGGGCGCCCGGCGGATTCTACTATGACCCTCAGACAAGACCCGGAAAACACCCTTTCCACGAGGCAGGCGTCTACTATATGCAGGAGCCCAGTGCGATGGCCGTGGCAGCACTTTCCGGCGTAAAGCCGGGCATGCGGGTGCTGGATCTGTGCGCGGCGCCCGGCGGAAAGAGCACCCAGCTGGCCTCCATGCTGGGGGGCAAGGGCGTGCTCTACGCCAATGAGATCCATCCGGCCAGAGCCCGTATCCTCTCGCAAAATATCGAGCGCATGGGGATCGCGAACGCGATCGTGACCAATGAGACGCCGCAGAAGATGGCGGCAAGGTTTCCGATGTATTTTGACACGGTCGTAGTGGACGCCCCCTGCTCGGGAGAAGGAATGTTCGTGAAGGAAACGGAGGCCGTCCCGAACTGGAGCGAGGAGAATGTGGAATTATGCGCAAGGCGGCAGCGGGAGATCCTGGACTGCGCCGCGCAGATGACGGCGTCCGGCGGCACACTTCTTTACTCCACATGCACTTTCGCGCCGCAGGAGGATGAGCAGAATGTGCTGCATTTTCTCAGAACGCATCCGGACTTTGCCCTGACGGATCTTCCGGCGCTGCTGGGCAGAGAATATATGGACAGAACGGGACTGGCAAGCGGCGAGCCTTCTTTTGGCGGATCGGCGATGGGAGCCGGCGAAGATGAAGAGGCCGGCGCAGAGATGCTCGGCAGATGCATCCGGCTCTGGCCTCACCGGCTGGAGGGCGAGGGGCACTTTATGGCGGTCTTTCACAAAGAGGGAACGCCTTTTGAGAGAAGAAGTCCCGCAGCTTTGCCGCTCAAAGACCGGGAAGCGCTGAAGCTTCTCAGGCAATTCGCTGATCAGTCCCTGACAAAGGAGGGCGCCGCAGAACTCGGTCTGTCCCTGAGGGACCCCGGCATGGGGCTGATCCTGTTCGGAAATGAACTGTACCGCCTGCCGGAAGGGGCGGACCTGAGCGGACTGAAGGTCCTTCGGCCCGGCCTGCATCTGGGGACTGTGAAAAAGAACCGGTTTGAGCCCTCCCATGCGCTGGCGCTGCACCTCGGCCCCGGGGACGTCAAATGCCGCGCGGAGATCTGCGCAGAGCGCAAAGAGGACCCCGGGAACTCGGACGCGGCTTCTGCTTTCCTGCGGGGAGAGAGCCTGCTGGCCCAGGACTGCCGTGAGATCCGGTCGGATCAGGGCTGGTGCCTGGTGACGGACTGCGGTTTCAGCATGGGGTGGGGAAAACTCTCCGGCGGCCGGATCCGGAATCATTATCCGAAGGGACTCAGGAGACCGTATTGACCTGACTCTCTGTTTTGAAGGAGTGTGCTTATGGGTTACAAGAACATGATCTTTGATGTGATGATCCTGAATATGGAGAGCCAGCTGACGGAGCTGGCCCACGAGCGGTTCGGAAAGCCCCTTGAGAAGTGCGGCGATGAGGAGACCTACCATATTCTGATGCTGCTGACCAAGCGGATCCTGAGGACGGGGGAGACCAACAGCGGAGAGAAGAAAGTTTTCTATGTGTCCGCTGAATTCCTGACCGGCAGACTCCTGATCAATACGCTCATCAATCTCGGGATCTATGACAGGACGGACGAGATCCTGCGCAAATACGGCAAGGACCTTCGCCGGGTGGCGGAAGCGGAGAAAGAGCCTTCGCTCGGCTGCGGGGGACTGGGCCGTCTCTCAGCCTGCTTTCTGGATTCCATTTCCACGCTCGGATATCCTGCGGAGGGAATCGGAATCAATTATCACTTCGGCCTCTTTCGGCAGATCTTCGAGGATCGCGAGCAGAAAGCCGCCGCCGATCCCTGGATCCAGTGGGAGTCCTGGGAAAATCGCACAGAAGTGACCTTCGACGTCCGTTTCGGCTCGCGCCGGGTCCGGTCAAGAATGTATGAGATCAGCGTGGCGGGGTACAAGAGCGGTCTCAATAAGCTGCGCCTGTTTGACATCGACAGCGCGGACGACTCGATCGTGAAGAAGGGGATCGAATTTGACAAGAAATGCATAGAGAAAAACCTCACGCTCTTTTTGTACCCGGATGACACGGACGAGGACGGGAAGAAGCTGCGGCTGTATCAGAACTATTTTATTGCCAGCAGTGCTGCCCAGCTGATCATGAGCGAGATGAAAGCCCGCAAGAATGACCTCAGGAGAATGTGCGACTATGCGGTGATACAGATCAATGACAATCACTCCGCGCTGATCATCCCTGAGATCATAAGGATCCTGGTGGACGAAAAGGCCTTGTCCTTTATGGAAGCGGTCAAAGTAGTGACGGCCGCCTGTGCATACACAAATCACACCATACAGGAGGAAGCGCTGGAGCAGTGGCCGATGGCGTACCTGGAAGAGATCGTGCCGCAGCTCGTGCCCATCATTCACCGGTTGGACCTGATCATCAAGAACCGATTCGACGATCCGTCCGTCCGGATCATCGACGAGCACAGAATGGTGCATATGACGCGGCTGTGCGCGCACTTCTGCTTTTCCATAAACGGCGTTGCCAAGCTTCATACGGAGATCCTTAAGACCTCTCTTTTAAAGGGCTTTTATGACATCTACCCGGAGAGGTTCAGCAACAAGACCAACGGGATCTCTTTCCGCAGATGGCTGTACGGCTGCAACAGGGAACTGACCGAATGGATCAGTTCCAAGATCGGGTTCGGGTATAAAGTGGACCCGTCGGAAATGATGAAGCTGCTGGAACTCTCACAGGATGAGCGCGCGCTGGAGGAACTGTTGCGGATCAAATCCGCGGCCAAGCGGAAACTGGCCCTGTTTATTGAAAGAGAGGAAGGCGCAGCGCTCCTTCCCGACGGCGTGTTTGACATGCAGATCAAGCGCATTCACGAGTATAAGCGGCAGCAGCTCGCCGCGCTATATGTGATCCGCATGTACCTGGACGTCAAAAAGGGGATCCTGCCCCGCAGGCCGGTCAATTTCATCTTCGGAGGAAAAGCGGCGCCCGGCTATATTTTGGCCCAGGACATCATCCACCTGCTTCTGGTGCTCCAGGACATCGTCAACAATGACCCGGAGGCAAATCCCTATATGAGGGTCGTGATGGTCACAAACTATAATGTGACCTATGCGGAGAGACTGATCCCCGCGGCGGATATCTCGGAGCAGATCTCGCTGGCCTCGAGGGAAGCGTCGGGCACCGGCAACATGAAGCTGATGCTGAACGGCGCGCTGACGCTCTGCACGGTGGACGGATCCGACAGCGAGCTCTGCGATCTGGTGGGAAAGGAGAATATCTATTCCTTCGGCATCAGCGCACAGAAGACACAGGAGGAAAGCGCGCAATATGACCCCTCCGTGTACTACAACAGCGATGAACGGATCGCAGAGGCTGTGGACTTCATCGCCGGCCCTGCGGCTCTTTCAGCCGGCAAAAGAGAGCGTCTCGAGAGATTATATGAGGAGATCCGCTTTCACGACCGGTATATGGCGCTGCATGATCTGGAAGATTATATCCGGACCAAGGAAAGAATGCTGTCAGATTATGAAAACAGAAGCGCATGGGCGCGCAAAATGCTGGTCAATATTGCGAATGCGGGATACTTTTCCGCGGATCGGGCGATCTCGGAGTACAACCGGGATATCTGGAAACTGAAATCCTTCAAGACATATTCAGAGGAAGGCAAATAGGAACACAGAATGGATCTTTTTGAGTACATGAGGGAGACGGAAAAAGAGACGGAATCGCCGCTGGCGGCGCGTCTTCGCCCCACAAGGCTGGAGGATGTGGTGGGACAGCAGCATATCATCGGCAGAGATAAGCTGCTCTACCGCGCGATCAAGGCGGACAAGCTCAGCAGTCTCATATTCTACGGACCGCCCGGGACCGGCAAGACAACGCTGGCCAAGGTCATTGCGGGAACGACCCGCTCGGAGTTCACCCAGATCAACGCGACCATGGCCGGCAAGAAGGACATGGAGCAAGTGATCCGGGAGGCGCAGGACCGGCAGGGGATGTTCGGCAAAAAGACGATCCTCTTTATCGACGAGATACACAGGTTCAATAAATCACAGCAGGACTACCTCCTTCCTTTTGTCGAGGACGGAACGGTCACGCTCATCGGGGCCACGACGGAGAATCCCTATTTTGAGGTGAACGGAGCGCTCCTCTCAAGATCCATGATCTTCGAGCTCCGTCCCCTGGAGATCCCCGATCTCGTGGAACTGATCCACAGGGCGGTATATGACACGGAGCGCGGGATGGGCGCGTACGACGCGGTGATCGACGACGATGCGGCGGAGTTCCTGGCGGATCTGTCAGGGGGAGACGCAAGGCGCGCATTAAACGCTGTCGAACTCGGTATTTTGACCACGGACCGGTCGGAGGACGGAAAGATCCACCTGACCATGGATGTGGTACGGGAGTGCATACAGAAAAAGACGGCCCGCTATGACAAGAACGGTGACAATCATTACGACACGATCTCCGCGTTCATCAAGAGCATGAGGGGGAGCGACCCCGACGCGGCGGTATACTATCTGGCCCGCATGATCGAAGCGGGGGAGGACCCGGTGTTCATCGCGCGCAGGATCATGATCTGTGCCGCCGAGGATGTGGGAAATGCGGATCCCCATGCGATCACAGTGGCAGTGAGCTGCTCCATGGCCTGTGAGCGGATCGGCATGCCGGAGTCCCAGATCATACTGGCACAGGCGGCGGAATATGTCGCCACGGCGCCCAAGAGCAACGCCGCTGTCAATTCGATCTTTGAGGCGAGACGGGAAGTGCAGAATTCCGGCAGCCTTCCGATCCCCCCCTATCTGCAGGATGCCCATTACAGGGGCGCAGGAACGCTGGGACGGGGCATCGGATACAAATACGCGCACGACTACGAGAACCACTATGCCGGGCAGCCGATGCTGCCGGATCAGCTGCAGGGGCGGCGCTTCTACCGTCCCTCGGAAAACGGATACGAGAAGACGATCAGAGATCACATGGCTTTCATCACGGGAGACCCGTCCTACACAGAGCCGGAGAGACTGCTTCCCCCGGAAAAGAGGGGACAATCAGGAGAATAAACATGGCATCACCACTTGCAGTATATAAATTGATCATACTTTACCTTTTGGACAAGATGGACGGAGAGATCGCAATGGACAGGATCTCCTCATTTCTTTTGGAAAAAGGGTATGTGAACTTTGTCTCTTTGGTCAAGACCTACGCCCAGATCGAGGACAGCGGACTGGTCCGCTCCAGGAATGCAGCGGACCGCTGCTTTTACAGCATCACGCCCGAAGGGCGCGAAACACTTCGCATGTTCCGAGAGGAACTGAGCAGCGAGATCCGGCAGCAGGCAGACCGGTTTCTGCAGAAGGAGGGGGCCGTCCTGAACAACGAGCAGGCGGTCCGCGCCGAATGCATCCCGGATGAGGGCGGTATGTACAAGGCGGTACTGCGCGTATCGGAAAAAGGAGATCCTGTAGTGGAGATCTGTCTGCGGGTTCCGGACAAGTCCGTCGCAGAAGAGATCTGCCGCAAATGGCCGGAGAAAAACGAGGAGATTTATAACTCTCTGATTGAAAAATTACTGTGATGGGATTACAATAAACCTGATAATTTCAGAATACTGTTTTCAGATAGTCTAAACGATTCGTCCATGTCAAGCAGCGGTCTGCAGATCATACCCCATGAAAGACAACATCAGAATGAACGGTCATTGAACAGCCGGCAGTACAACCGGTATCGTTTTACGGGACCTACCCGGCCGATACACGTAAAGGAGGAGCATGACAAGAGAAAGATATGAATCACTGGCGCTTCAGAGCCTTCGGGAAATCGCCAAAAACAGAGGGATGAAAAAGACTTCCACCCTTAAAAAGGCAGACCTGATCGATGCTCTGCTCAAAAAGGATGAGGAGGACGCCCGCCAGCTGGCCGCGCAGAACGGGGGAAAGATCCCTTATTCCGAGCAAAAGAAACCGGATGCGCCGATCCTTCACAAAAATGAGTTCGCCAGCGAACTGGACAGCGGACAGATCGCCAACGGGATCCTGGAAGTCATGCCGGACGGTTTCGGCTTTATCCGCTCTGCCAATTATCTTCCCGGCGACAATGATATTTATGTGGCACCCAGCCAGATCAGGAGATTTAATCTCAAGACAGGAGATATCGTCAGGGGCAATATCCGAGTGAAGACGCAGGGAGAAAAGTTCGGCGCGCTCCTCTATGTAAAATCCGTCAACGGCATGAAGCCCGAAGAGGCCAATAAACGCTACAATTTCGAGGATATGACGCCGATCTTTCCCAATGAGCGGATCAAGCTTGAAAAGCCGGGAGCCAGCATCTCCATGCGGGTCATGGACCTTATGTGCCCGGTGGGCAAAGGCCAGAGGGGAATGATCGTATCTCCCCCCAAGGCAGGTAAGACTACCCTGGTGAAGGAAGTGGCCAAATCCGTAAAGATCAATAACCCGGAGATCCATCTGATCATCCTGCTCATTGACGAGCGGCCGGAGGAAGTTACGGATATCAAGGAGGCCATTGAGGGACCCAACGTAGAGGTCATCTATTCGACATTCGACGAGCTCCCCGAGCATCACAAGAGAGTCTCGGAGATGGTCATTGAGAGAGCCAAGCGTCTCGTGGAGCACAAGAAGGATGTCATGATCCTTCTGGACAGCATTACGCGTCTCACCCGCGCCTATAACCTGACGGAACCCTCCAGCGGAAGAACGCTCTCGGGCGGTCTTGATCCTGCGGCGCTTCATATGCCCAAGCGGTTTTTCGGAGCCGCCAGGAATATGAGAGAGGGCGGCAGCCTCACGATCCTTGCCACCGCGCTGATCGAGACCGGCAGCAAGATGGATGAGGTCGTCTACGAGGAATTCAAGGGAACCGGTAATATGGAGATGGTGCTCGACAGAAAGCTCTCGGAGCGCAGGATCTTCCCGGCCATCGATATACAGAAATCCAGTACGCGCAGGGACGATCTCCTTCTGACCGGCGAGGAGCTGGAGGAGATCAATCTGATCCGCCGCGCTTTCAACGGAATGAAATCGGAAGAAGCCGTCAACCAGGTGCTCGAGCTCTTCTCGAAGACCAG